>SLRE01000113.1 GCA_007131125.1 Bacteroidales bacterium
GTTTTGGTTTTTGCCGGGAAAAGGAATTAATTTCGCATGATACGACAGCCCGAAATTATAACCCTTAACCCATGGAAGTTTTATTGTATATCATCCTGTTTCTTAACTTGGTAATTATTTTACTTTTTCTGTTGTTGCGCAGCAAGCCCGGAGAGGAAAACCGACAGCTGGCCGACAACATGAGCGACCTGAACCGCAACCTGGACCGGATTGAAGCAGGCCTGAAAGAAGATTTCCGCATCAACCGCGAAGAAAACGCCGGCATTGCAAAAGAAAACCGAAGTGAGCTCAACAACACCCTCAAAGAGCTGAAGCTGGAACTGGGAGAAACCCTGAAAACCCTTTCCGAAACCAATGTCAACAGCCTGGACCGGATCAACAGCCAGGTGCAGGAAAAACTCAGGGAGCTCACCGAACAGGCCAAAACCGACAACAAGGAGATGCGTGAATCCCTGGAAAAAGCATTCAGGAGTTTCCAGGAAACCTTTGACAAAAACGTGGAGTCTTTCAACAACCTGCAACGTGAAAAATTCGGTCAGCTGGAACAAAAGCAAACCAGCCTGGTGGAAAGCACCGAGAAAAAACTGGAACAGATGCGGGTGACCGTTGACGAAAAGCTGCAGAAAACCCTGAATGAACGCCTGGGGCAGTCATTTGAAACCGTGAGCAAACAGCTTTTGGCCGTGCAGGAAGGCCTGGGCGAAATGAAAAACCTTGCCCAGGACGTGGGCGGACTGAAAAAAGTGCTGAGCAACGTGAAAATGCGGGGAGGAATCGGGGAAGTGCAGCTGTCCATGCTGCTGGAGCAGGTGCTGGCACCCGAACAATACGAAGCCAACGTAAGAACCAAAAAAGGCTCAACCGAAACAGTGGAGTTTGCCATAAAACTGCCCGGCAAAGAAGACCATCAGGAAACCGTCTACCTGCCAGTGGATGCCAAATTTCCGAGGGAAGCCTACGAAAAACTCGTGGATGCCTATGAAGGGGCCGATCTAATCCAGATTGAAACCGCCGGAAAAAACATGGAAAATGTCATCAAGAAAATGGCCAAAGACATCCACGACAAATACATTGACCCTCCCAACACCACCGATTTCGGGATCATGTTCCTGCCGTTTGAGGGAATATATGCAGAAGTGGTGAGGCGTGCCAGCCTGCTGGAGCAACTACAACGCGACTACAAAGTTATCGTTACCGGCCCCACAACCCTGGCAGCCATCCTTAACAGCCTGCAAATGGGGTTCCGTACCCTGGCCATACAAAAAAGAAGCAGCGAGGTATGGAAAATCCTGGGTGCCGTGAAAAAGGAATTCGAAAACTTTGGCGGCATGCTCGAAAAAGCACAGAAAAACATACATACCGCCAGCAACCAGATCGACGAGGTCATGGGAAAACGCACCCGGGCCATTCAACGAAAACTGAAAAGTGTGGAAACCCTCTCCGACCCTGAAACAAAACTGATCCTTCCCGAGCTGGCAGATAAAGAGATGGCTGAAGACGACAGCGAAGATGAAGATTAATAACAAAATGCCCGGCGAACTCATTTCGTTTTTTTGTAGCTTTACCTTTTTCGGGGAGTTAATGTTTCAAAATTTTTCGAACACCTTAACCACACCGGCTAACCTATGCAAAACAACCGTTCTGCCGCTGCCTTAGCCTCCAGGTTTGTCAATGGCACAAATTGTCACCTTTTTCTTACCGGGAAAGCAGGGACCGGTAAAACCACTTTTTTGAGAGACATCACCCAAAGCACCCACAAAAAAACCATTGTGGCTGCTCCAACAGGCATCGCAGCCATTAATGCTGGAGGTGTTACCCTTCACTCCCTCTTTCAGCTTCCGTTCGGAACGTTTTTGCCCACCCGCAGCCTGCCCGCTCATATCAACTTCAGCACCCAGGTAAATACGCCCCAGACCATGCTGCGCAACCTGCAGCTCAACACCTTGAAAAGAAAAATGCTCAGAGAACTTGAACTGCTCATCATTGACGAAGTGAGCATGCTGAGGGCCGACATCCTGGATGCCATTGATACCGTGTTGCGTCATGTAAGAAGGCAGGGACAAATCCCTTTTGGAGGGGTACAAATGCTTTTTATCGGCGACCTGCTGCAACTGCCCCCGGTAGTAAAAAACCAGGAATGGGAATACCTGCGCTCCTTTTACCCATCCATGCATTTTTTCCAGGCCCTGGCCCTTCAAAACCGCCAACCCGTTTATATTGAACTGGAAAAAATCTACCGTCAGTCCGACCAACGCTTCATCGCCCTGCTCAACAACCTTCGCGAAAACCGTATCACCCATGAAGACACCGAAATATTAAACCAATGCCACCAACCCGGGTTTGACCCCACCAAAAATGAGGGATACGTTTTTCTTACCACACACAACCATAAAGCCGAACAGATCAACCGCAGGGCCCTGGAAAAACTTCCCGGAAAAAGCTACTTCTTCGATGCTTCGGTGGAAGGTGATTTCCGCGAAAACCTCTACCCCCTGGAATATACCCTGGAGCTGAAAATTGGCGCACAGGTGATGTTTGTAAAAAATGACTACTCAGGCCGGCGACAGTACTTCAACGGTAAAATCGGCACGGTGGAAGAAATTGATGGGGAAGACATTACCGTGCGCTTCACCGACGGTTCTCCCCCTGCCCTGGTGGAAAAATACACCTGGGAAAACAAAAGTTTTACCCTGAACAAAACCTCATCCGAAATAGAAGAAAAAATTAAAGGTTCTTTCAGGCATTTTCCCATCAAGCTGGCATGGGCCATTACCGTTCACAAAAGCCAGGGGCTTACCTTCGAAAAAGCTGTAATAGATGTTTCCTCTGCTTTTGCCCCCGGACAGGTGTATGTTGCCCTTTCAAGGCTTACCAGCCTGGACGGACTGGTGCTCACTGCCCCGGTTCCCCACTCCCCCCCGGGAATGGATTACACCCTGGCAGCCTTCTCCAGCCAAAGACCACACACCCCTGAATTGGAACAGCTGCTGCAGGAAGAATCTTATCGCTACGTGAATGAGCGCATCCTCCATACCTTTGATTTTAACCCGGTACTGTCCGCCTTTAAGGATCACCTGAACAGCTATACCAAAGACCAGAAGCGCTCGGAAAAACAAAAACATAAAGAGTGGGCCGAAAACCTGCACAGGGAAATCATTCCCGTAAAAGAAGTTGGCGACCGCTTTTTATCTCAACTCTCAAAGATCACCGCTTCTGACGGCCACAACAACATGCCGCGCCTTCTGGAGCGCACCCGCTCCGCCAAAACCTATTTCGAACCCCTGCTGAAAGATTTATCCTACAAAGTTTTTGACCACATCAATGAAACCTCCAAATTTAAGGGCACCAAAAAATACCGGAAAGAATTGCAGGAGGTCGAAGCGCTCTTTTACCAAAAGCTGGAAAGCATCCACAAAATGGAGGCAATGATCCGTTCCCTGATGGAAAACAAAGAGCTTGAAAGAAAAAACCTGGAAAACCCCGGGCTGAAAAGAGAAAGAGAATTGATGCAGGAGTTGCTGAATGATACTTCAGAAAAAAAATCCGAAACTACTGGTGGGAAAAAACCCCGAAAAGGCCGCAAATCAGAAAAATCCTCCGGACCTGACACCCGGCAGGTCACCTATGAACTCTTCCTGGAAGGTTTTTCCCTGGAAGACATTGCCAAAGCACGATCCCTGGCGGTTTCCACCATCGAAGGCCATATGGCCACTTTTGTCGGCAAAGGCCTGGTGGATGCCACTACTTTCGTTGAAAAAGAAAAAA
>SLRE01000054.1 GCA_007131125.1 Bacteroidales bacterium
TAATTTATGGAATCATGTTGACTTTAAAAAAAATACGCAATTTTCTTTTGCCCGGTCTTTTCCTGTTTTTATTTTTTGCAGGATGCGACAAAATCGAACCCCCTTATATGACCGACCATACCGGGCATAACGGAGCCGGAGAGGTTACCCGTAAGGTATTGCTGGAAGAATTTACAGGGCATCAATGCCCCAATTGCCCTGCAGGCCATCAAATGGCAAAAGAACTAAAAAGCTTTTACGGCGAACAGCTGGTTATTGTCTCGATCCATGCAGGCTGGTTTGCAAGGGTTTCAGAACCCCCTTTTGATTATGATTTTACTTCCCCTGCAGGAGATGAACTGAACACCCTTTTTGGGGTGGAGATTTACCCCATGGGGATGGTTAACAGGAAATCCGAATCCGGCAGCCCCCTGATTGGCCCAACAGCATGGGCAGAAGTCGTCAGCCAGATCATTGATCTTGATCCGGACTTTCACATTGAACTTTCCCTGAATTACCTTCCCGAAGAAAGGAAGCTGGAAGTAAATGCCGATATCCATGCGCTTACTGATTCGCCAAACCAATATAGCATTTCTGCCTTTCTTACAGAGGATGGCATCATCAGTCCCCAAAAAATCAATGACCCGGATTATCCCTCCGGAGTCATTGAAGATTATGAGCACAACCACGTATTAAGAAAAGGAATCAACGGCGCAATGGGGGAAACCCTCAATGATATCGCCATCCAGACAGGGGATGTCTTTTCCAGAAGTTATTCCGTCAACCTGGATACAGACTGGATAGCCGAAAACTGCAATGTGGTGGCTTTTGTTTATGATTCAACCACCCAGGAGGTTGTACAGGTCGAAAAAGTCCCCCTTCCCGGAAAATAATCCGGCATTTCGCCCGAACCGCATCAGAACTCTTCCAAAAACTGTTTTTATTCTTTTTTTTGAGGTTTTTTTTCGATTTTTTTAAAAAAATTCCTACCTTTAGTCGTTAAGCAACTGTTTAGTTTTCCTCCAGCTTTTTCCTCCCGAAAAGAATGCACCTCCGAAGCCGGCGCAAAAAACCGGATTTGGTACTCTGGGTGATTTTTCCTCCCTCTGGTCACTTTTTACATGTTTTAATGATTTGATTAAATGGGTCACATGACTGACCCTCAATGTTAGGGAATTCACCATGGCATTTTTATTCCCCTGTTTGTCAAATCGGTTGGCATGGTTCGGTCCTTCTGTTTTTCAAACAGGATGAACAATTATTCACTTCTTTAGCCGGTATTCCTGGTTGTCTTTCTGTTGGCTTTTTGCCTGAAAAATAGCGTTCACATCAATTAACCCAAACAACCACTAAATCTAAAAAATCATGAAAAATGAAAAAATTTTACCCCGGGCGGTTAAAAATCTGCTGTTCCTGTTTTTACTGCTCCCCTTCTGGGCATTAATCAATATTTCAACAGTTTATGCCCAGTCTATCACCAACCCCAACCTTAGTTTGGAGGAAATGGTATTTGATTCCGATGTGATTGTGGTAGGAAAAGTTGTCTCCAAAACTGCAGAATGGATCAACGAACACATGATCGGAACGACCTATGAAATTGCTGTTCAGGATGAGGTTTACGTTCATCCCGAAAGTACTTTCATCAGCAATGGAAAAATAATCCTGACCATGGCCGGTGGTACGGTAAGATACCAAACTGTAAGGGTTGGTCATGTTCCTGAGTTTCAGCAGGGAGATGAGCTTGTCCTGTTTCTGGACCAGGAAAGCCACAATGCCATTTCTCCCCTGGTGGGCACATACCAGGGGTTTTTTATTATTGAGCCCGATAACCACCAAAAAATCCTTAGCGATTACAGGGGGATTACCATGACGAGGTTTTGGTCGCACCAGGAGGAAAGTCATCCCGGGGGAATTACCAAAACGGAATTTTTGCAACTTCTCAAAGACAATTTGGAAGCCATAAAAAAGAACCCGGCAAATGACTGGAGAAACCGTGAAAACCCCCATGATGGGAGCGGTGTGGGAAAAAGCCCGCAATCTGTAATCCCGGGAAGTCTTTTACCCTCAACCAACCCTTTGAGCCCTGATGGCAGCCCCCTTCGCAGCCCCTTAATTGACAGCCTGGAAGAGGGACCTGAACCGGAAGAGGTTTTCTTTATTGAAGAACCGTTTTTTGAAAAAGTTTACGACCGGGAAATCCCTCCTGATCCGTTTTCTTCCAGGTATCTTTTTTTTGCGGACCCTCCCGATGCGCCGGTTTCCTGGAACATCCCCCCAATGTATTATGGCACTCCTTCCTGGGGACTCAATTATGAATATGCCTTAAGCGATTGGAACCGATATGCGGCAGGAACATTCATGGTTTTGGCCAACTCCGAGAACACCGTTGGAAAAAATGGGCGGTTTGACTTTGCATTCCTTACCCCGGAAAACTATAACAACATTTATGGTTTTACTATGAGTGCCAGCACATTAGGAGTGTGCGTTTCCTGGACCTCACCCTGGCCCTGGAGCAACAAGATTATAGAAGCTGATGTTATCTTGAATGCTAACCAGTCCTGGACTGTTGATATGGAAGCTGCCTACAATACCAGCAACCTCTATCACTTTCGATCTGTTGCCGGCCATGAGATCGGCCATGCCTTCGGACTGGCTCACCCATGGGATGGAACCCCGACCCCTACCCGCAATACCATCATGAACTATTTTCCGCAAAACGCCCTGCACGCCCTGAGGTTTCGCCCCTATATGGATGATGCTTCGGCAATGAGGGAAGCCTTTACAAGCACCAGCATAAACGACCTTGGTGTTTATATGTATCATTCTCTTTCTGGCCAGGGAAACGTGTTTTGGTCGACATTTTCTTCTACTGCTTATAGCGGAGGCAGTTTTACCATTTCCAACATGGCCGTGGAAAACCTTGGCACCCAAACCCGTACTCCCCAAATTGGCTTTTATCTTAGCAGTAAGCGAAATACATGGTCCGGGGCAACTTATTATTATCTGGGGTCCAAAACCTTAAGCTCACTGGCCATTAACCAGTTTGTAAAATATTCGGGCAGTATCAGTGTCCCATCTTCGGTACCCCCCGGAGAATATTACATCGTGGCCGATGCAGGATCGGATGGAAACAATACCAACCGGTATTCGTGGACCCATGAAACAATTACCATCATGGAAGCTCCCTCTCTGATGCTGACTCCGGTTTCTTATCCTTTTGGATCTGTTTGGGTAGACAATTGCTCAGATGAAGTAACTTTTGTTCTGACCAACAATGGCAGTCAGACAGTTTCGGGCCATGTGATCCTTTACAACGGAACACACTATAGCATTACCTCCGGAGGTGGCAACTATACTCTGGGAGCCGGGCAATCCAAAAACATAAAGGTGGAATTCTGCCCACAGTCTACCGGTAATTTTTTCGACTATCTGGATGTTCACCTTGACGGCTCAGGACTGCATACCTATTCCTTCCTGAGCGGAACCGGAGTTACTCCTCCCAGCCTTTCCATCTCTCCTGCCAACCAACATTTTGGAAGTATATATGAAGGCAATTGTTCGGCACATTACCCCTTTACACTTTCCAACAATGGCGGGGCTGCCGCCATCGGCTATACAGAACTGTGGATTGGCACAAACTTTTTTGTTTCTTCAGGGGGTGGCAGCTTCAACCTCGGGCCGGGAGATTCCAAAACCATCCATGTACAGTATTGTCCTTTGTCAACCGGAAGTCATAACGATTGGTTGGATGCTCATGAAAGTCAAACCGGACAA
>SLRE01000186.1 GCA_007131125.1 Bacteroidales bacterium
CTGGAATTCCGCCAAAGGGGCTTGCCTACTTTGGCAGGAATTCCGGTCTTATCACAGGGCGGGAGGGCCCATCGTTTGGGCTAGCCTTTTTGCCACTTTTTTGGCGATGAAAAAAGTGGAAGAAAAAACCAATTTGACGCGTTGCGCTGCAAATGCCGTTATCATTCTAGCATGGCTATTGCTTGCAGCACCGGATATTGGATTTACTATTATCCCCGGGTTGATGCCCGGAGCTATTGACATTTAACCCCTCCGGGTTTGCAGGCCGAAAAAATTGATTACCAGGTGCTGCCCCTTTGTCCATCCTCCACCTTCTACCCTCCATCCTCTATAACAATTCAACAAACCATCATTTGCCCTAATCCCCAATGCTGATCACGTACCCGTTTTTATCGGTGAGGGTGCCGTTTTCAAGGGTAATGGTAATTTTTCCAAGGAAAACGGGGTGTTCCCGGGAAACCTCGTGGCGGTTTCCCCCGGCCTGTGCAATTAGCACATCCCCGACGAACACGGCCTCTTCGATATAATGGTGGGAGTGTCCTCCAATGATCAGGTCAAGCTGTGGATAAGCTTCGGCCAGGGCGGCATCATTTTCCAGCCCGATATGGGTGAGGGCCATAAACACATCGGCAGCTTCCCGCAAATGCATAAATGCCCCGGCCGTTTCCAGGATATCTTTTTGGAGGATGCCGTCTTTTTCACCACTCACAACCGATAACCCAAGGATGCTGATGCTGCGTCCGGTATTGGTTTCAAAAACAGCATATGGTTCCACGGGAGGGAAGCGATCGGTGGTTACCTCCACATTGGCTGCCAGCAGTGGGAAGGTTGCTTTGGAGAGGGCTTCCATTGTGTAGGTTTCAACATAATCAAATTCGTGGTTGCCCGGGGTCATGGCATCGTATTCCAGCTCGTTCATGGTTTGTATCATTTTCAGGGCCCTTTGGCGGTACCATTGAGGGTCTTCCATGGGGGTGCCGTCCTCAATCCAGCGGTGGGGGTGGCGCACAAAAACATCCCCGGCATCCAGCAGGTAAACATCATCGTAATTGTTGCGGATTTCCGAAATCTTTTCAGTGAGTTCCTCCAGCAGGTTGATGTCGAAATGCTGATCGTTGGTATGCAAAAACACAATGGTTTCGGTAACCGGATAACTTACATGCAGGGTGTCGCTTACCGCGGCAGGGTCCACATACACCCTTCCGGCACCTTTCTCCCCGCTTACTTCCAAAACAAATGGTTCTGTACTTCCTGCTTTTATCCGGAAAACTCCCTTTGGAAGGGTCTCTTCCGCAAAGTTTACGGAATAGGCGGAGGTGTTTTCGTTTGGCCATACCGACAATTCCAGTCGGGCCGTAGAAATGTCCGCAGAAGTATGGATTTTGCCCACAATGGGCTTCGGGACATCCTGTTGCCCTTCTCCGGCAAAAGTTGTAAATGAAAAGGCCAGGAAAAAGATCATCCCCAAAACGGTAAAATCCAGGAGAGAGATATTCTGGGAGTGGCAAGCAATTTTTGGGTTCAGCGGGGACATTTTTTTCATTGCAGTGTTTTTTTGGGTTCCATTATTTTATACACGATTCAACAGCAGGTTTTGTTCAGGGGTTTTATCCGAAAGTCCGGGAGTTCTTTACAAAATCTTTGGTCGCATGTCATTTGGTGTGGAACTATTTAAATCCCGCCCCAAAAAACCTGCAGAATAACTCATCCCGCTTCTTGCATAAAGCTTCACTACCGGTGCCGGGAAGGACCCAAAAAATATCCTACCGGTTCAAGGCCGGGGGTATGGCTGGAGATGATCTTGAAAATGGCAAACAAAGGAACGAAAAGGATCATCCCTGCCAGTCCCCAGATCATACTTCCAAGGGTTATGGCAATAATTACCGCCAGGGGGTTGATTTTTACCTCCCTTCCAATGATCAGGGGTTCAAATACGTAACTTTCCACGAGCTGTTCGGTAACAATTATCAGTGTAAACAGCACAATGATGTAAATATCCTGCAGATAAATGATGCCGAATAAAATGGGGAGTATGCCGCTTATTAAGGGCCCCAGGTAGGGAATGATGGTCACCAGGGCCCCAAAAATGGTTAACAGCCCGGCATAGGGGATGTCAAAGATCAGAAAGGTGATATAGTACATAATGCCCAGCAGTGCCATAACCTGTGCCCTCCCCCATAAATAGTGATGCACCACCCTGCTGACGCGGGTTATGACCTCCCGAACCTCTCCTTCTTTTTCCTTGGTAAAATACTGCATGAAGGCATTTTCAAATTTATCCCTGAAATATAACAGCAGAAAGGTGTAAACCAGCACCAGCAAAAATCCCCCGGTGGTATTGAGTATGTTTCCGAGGAAAGTGGTGAGGGCGAGTTCAATCCGGGTAATGATATCGGCAGACCTGTTTTGCCAGATCTGCTTTTGCTCCTCCAGGGTAATATTCAGGATGGAGGCGATCTCGGACTGGATGTTTTGAATAAGGGTCTGTATCTCTCCCCTTACCTGGGAAATGTCTGAAACAAAAAGGCTGATCTGCTTTACCAGTATGTACAAGATACCTCCCACCACAATGAAAATCACCAGAGTGCTGCCCAAAGAAGAAAGTGCGCGGGGTATCCTGATCTTTTCCAGCATGTTGGAAAAAGGGGTCATCAGGGAAGCAAAAAAAGCACTGAAAATAAATGGAACCAAAAAGGAAGATCCGAAATAGAGCAAAACAAAAAATACCAGGATAAAAAACAGGATCTGATTGGTTTTATTCAAGGTTTTCATGTGGTGGTTTTTTCTTGTTTTTTCTTTTGCATATGCAGCTTTTTGGAAACTGCGGGAAGTACAAAGAAACCAACTCCCTTCAGATTTTTAAAGGTAACAATTTTTAAGGGAAAATATCTGTCTTTTCACCGCATTTCAGGATGTTTTTTCGTTGTCGCAAATTGCCGGAAGGTAAAAGCAAAGCGGGTTTTAGGGGTTCCTGGTGAAACATTGAACATCCGAAACCATTCGGCATAACCCACCCGGTTTAACCAGGTGGTTATTTAAGGGGGTTTGATTTAAGCCATGAAAAAGAAAGCCCTGCTAATGATTCGGGCATAAAACGGAGATGGCTCCTGAAATAGCCAGCTATGCTGTTCGGGCCCTCATGATAGGTCCGGGAACATTTTTTGGCTTATTCTTAATGGTGGACAATCCCCAGCAACCAAAAAATGAAAAGAGTTTTTACATTTTTAATAATTTATTTAAACCTGCTTACGATCTCGAAAGCCCGGCAGAACCAACCTGATCCGATTATTCAGAGTTCCGGTTCTGATGTATTGCTGGGCAAGGGGGTAACGGCTGTATTTGCTAATGAAAATGTTTCTGATATTCTGGAAAAAGCTAAGGCCTTTAATTTAGCCAATACCAACGAAACCATTTTCAGCGAACCTAAATCCGACAGCAGTATCAAAAGTGATGAATCCCAACATACTGTCATTCCTAAGCTCAATGGCGATATTACACTGGATGGTGTTGTAGATGAATCTGCCTGGTTTGAGATTGAACCTCTTCCGCTGGTTACCCACTGGCCATCATTTGGCGACATAGTTGACCTGAACCAGACCCAGATCAGAATCGCCTATGACGAGGAGTATCTTTATGTGAGCTGCATATGCTATGGGAATCCTGACAAGATCAGTTCGCCCACATACAAAAGAGATGAGGTGAATATGGCCATGGATGGTCTTGCAATAATGCTCGATACCTTTA
>SLRE01000101.1 GCA_007131125.1 Bacteroidales bacterium
CGCAAATTTAACAAAAAACTATGAAAACCAATGTTACTTGTTAACTTTGCCATTAACCCAACCAAGGAGGAAATAGTTATGAAAACACTCGCAAAAATTTTCGGCTTAGTACTCGTAATAGGAGTTTTGGCAGGTTGTTCCACAACCTATCATGCTTCCAGCCATTACGATGACATTTACTATACACCCGACGTGGTAAGGGGTAAGTCTGATAAAGGCGAAACCCAGGGTCAGGCAACCGTAGTTGAAACTTCAGCCCGGGAGGTTAGAAGCGATCAATACGACTATGGGTATGATGATGCTGACTATGCTTATTATGACGAAGAAGAATATTATTACCAGGATGGAAATAATAACCAGCAGGCGGATGAGACTGAAACCTACTACGACGAAGAAGGGAATGTATACGTAAGTAATTATTATTATGGAGATTATTATGATTTCTCCTACTCGTCCAGAATCAGAAGGTTTCACAGGCCTTATGCAACTTTTGGGTATTACTCCCCCATGTATACCAATCTTTACTGGTACACCCATAATCCCTATCATTATGGAGTGAGTATTTACCTTGGATACGGTGCAGTTCCTTATTATTCTCCCCACTATTACTGGGGCGGACCTTATTGGAGGCACTGGAGATGGCACCGTCCATTTTACTCCTGGCATCCTTTCTATTATGGATACGGATTCCATCCCTTTGGATTCTCCCCGTTTTATTTCGGTAGTGGCTATTTTATGGGATACCACCATGGATTCTACCATGGCTATTGGGGACATCCTTATTACTATCAATATACTTACAACAGTTTCGATCCCGACACCTACTACTACGGGCCCCGTGGAGGAAGCGGAACCACCATTGGCAGCAGGGGCGGAGGCCGGCCGGCAGAAACTTTTGCCGATACATATGAAGCCCGCACCCGCAGAACTTCAACCGGTGGACGCGAGGTAATTGCCCTGGAAGATAGTGAAACCAGGCGCACGGCCTTAGGTGAAAGTCGGACTGCCGAAGCAAGCAGAACTGCGGAAAGGACTTCAGGAACTCAGGTTGCGGAACGGGAAGCAAGCCCCCAACGTCAGCCTGAGCAGGCTAGGCCCTCTCAAGCTGAACGCCAGCCTGCCGAAGCCACAACTTCGGAGAGGCAGCGTCAACCCGAGCAGGCAAGGCCCACTACAAGACCTGAAACCCCTAGCGGTGTTCAACCTTCCAGAAGGCCGTCAGACTACCAGGCGCCTTCAAGGGAGCGCTACGAGCGTCCTCAAAGTGAAAGGTATGAAAGACCTAGGAGCGCCCCCTCGGGAACACCCCGCGAAAGTGACGGAAACTACAGCCGTCCGCGCACATACACGCCTCCTAGCTACCAGCAGCCAAAATCAAATGAGCAATACAGGAGCCCGCAGAGCGGACGCTCGCCTTCGGTAAGCCCGCCCAGCAGAGACTCTCAGCAGCGCCAGGGTGAGCAGGCAAGGCCCTCAAGCCAGGAGCAAAGGCCCCAGGCAAGGCCTCAGCCAAGGCAAACCAGGCCGCAGGCAAGACCGCAATCTCCGCCCCGTCAGCAAAGAGGAACACCTAGTTATTCTCCTCCAAGCAGATCTTCTGGTGGTGAAAGCAGGCCAAGCGCAAGACCGTCCAGCAGCCCCTCCAGAAATACCGGAGTAAGGCCTTCCAGTGGAAGCAGCAACACAAGAAGTACCCCAAGGGTTAGCTCTCCTTCCAGGGGAAGCTCAGGCGGCGGTAGCCCTGCAAGGTCATCAGGCGGCAGCTCCGGAAGCAGCAGGTCTGGCGGCGGCAGCAGCAACAGCAGGAACAGATAAAAAGTATTGAAAGTTTCATAATTAATCGTTTCCCCTTGGGAAAAAGCCTCCCGGTATATTACAATATTATTTTTTGCCGGGAGGTTTTTTTCATAAACCCAAAACAATTTTCCCTGAATATCAAAATCAAGTGTCAGTATCTTAAATAAAAAACTAAACGGAATTTTAATGACCAAAAACTCATAATATGAAAAAGCTCACGATATTATTTCTGATCAGCATCCTAACTTCAGGCTCCCTTTTTTCTCAAAGTGCCATGGATGCTTTCCGTTTTTCTCATCTTGATCCCGGAGGGACTGCAAGGTTTTCGGGCATGGGAGGGGCTTTTACCGCATTGGGCGGAGATTTTGGTTCTTTCAGCTCCAACCCGGCCGGTATCGGTATTTACAGGAGTTCAGAGTTTACCATAACCCCCACACTGGGCTACAGTGTAATTAACTCCACCCATTACGGCACCCAGGAAGAGGATATGAAATACGATTTTAACCTTAACAACGTTGGTGTGGTTTTTTCTCTTCCCATTGGCAGCCAAACCAACGAAGGCGGCTGGCGCTATTTTAATATTGGTTTTGGAATGAACCGTCACAACAACTTTAACAACCGTTGGATTGCCGAAGGGTTCAACCCGGAAAGTTCCCTGATGACGGATTTTCTCCAGCAGGCAACCGCCCAGGGTATTAACAACCTTGACCAGTTTTCAACCGGCCTGGCTTATGATACCTGGTTGCTTGGGGAAGAAAACGGGGAGTTTTTTGTAGATATGCCCGGTGGAGGGGTGCTCCAAAGACAGGAAACCAGCACCTCCGGTTCTGTCCGGGAATTGGTGATAACTGCCGGAGCCAACTTTGATAACCGCATTTACCTTGGTGCCTCCGTTGGCTTTCCTTCAGTGAGGTTTGATGAAGAAACCCAGTACCGGGAAACCGACCCTGAAGGAAATAGTGAAGTGTTTAATTCACTGACCTTTACCAACCGTCATACAACAAGGGGTTCGGGTTATAACTTTAAGTTTGGTGCCATTGTATGGCTTACCGAAATGATCCGTTTGGGAGGGGCCGTGCATACCCCAACCTTCTACGATTTGGAGGACAGGTATCGCGCCAGCATGCGCTCCGACCTGAACCTTGATTATACAAGCAATTTTGCAGAATCACCCCGCGGAAGGTTTAATTATGACCTCCATACCCCTCTCAGGGCAATGGGTGGCCTCGGACTGGTGTTCGGAAATATGGGCCTTGTGAGCCTGGACTATGAATATGCCGATTTTACCAAGATGAGGCTGCGCAGCAGTGATTACATGTTTTCTGATGAGAACAGAGACATTCGCGAAAGCTTTACCCAGCAGCATATCGTAAGAGTTGGAGGGGAATTGCGCCTGGACCCCCTGATTTTGCGCGCCGGATACGGCTACTACTCCAACCCTTATGAAGAAGCCGTTAACAACCGCGAACAGTCGGTTATTTCGGCCGGTTTAGGAATCAGGGATGCCAACTATACCCTGGACTTTTCCTACTCCATTGCACTGTTTGATGAAGATTACTACCTGTATAACCCTGAACTGGTGCAGCCTTTGGAAAACCAACACTCCATCAGTACTTTCAGGCTGACTCTCGGTTGGAGGTTCTAAACCTGGAATTTTAAAATATTACCACAAAAAAAAACCGGGTGATGCCCGGTTTTTTTATTTTTTATTACTGGAAGTTCTTAAGATTCAACATTTTTAACGATTTCATCGTCTACAAGGATCCTTCCGCAGTACTCACAAACAATGATTTTTTTGTTTAAGCGGATATCCAGTTGACGCTGGGGTGGGATCTTGTTGAAACATCCGCCACAGGCATCCCTTTCAACAGGAACAACCCCCAGGCCGTTGCGGGCATTGTCGCGGATACGCTCATAGGCTGAAAGCAGGCGGTCATCGATCTGCTCCTTTTGCATTGCGGATTTTCCATTCAGTATTTCTTCCTCCTTCTGGGTTTCGGCCACAATGTCTTCAAGCTCAGCTTTCTTAACCTCCAGGTCTTTCTTCCTTTCCTCAAGCTCTTCCGTTACCTCTTTTACCGTTTCCTTTTTTAACTCAATGGTGGCATTGAATTCCTTGATCTTTTTTTCACAAAGCTGTGCTTCCAATGACTGGTACTCAATTTCCTTTGACAGAGAGTCGTATTCCCGGTTGTTTCGGACATTCATCTGCTGGGCCTCATATTTTTTGATCAGCTCCAGGCAGTCGGTGATGGCATGTTTTTTATTGGATACTTCCGTTTCCAATTCCTGAACTTCCTGGTTTATTTTTTCAACCCTGGTTTCCAAACCAGCGATCTCATCTTCCAGGTCCTGTACTTCCAGGGGCAACTCTCCCCTGACGATGCGGATCTTGTCGATCTTGCTGTCAATTGATTGAAGGGAGTAAAGTGCGGTCAGTTTTTTTCTTACAGTCATCTCCACACTGTCTTCCGGGCCGGGTGCGGGTGCTGCAACCGGAGATTCTTCTGTGCCGGTGCTAGGGATTATCTTTTTGGTCTTTTCTTTTTTCGTGGTTTTTGAAGTTTTTGCCATGGAGAAATATTTTCTTTTATTTGATTGAAGAGCAAATAATTAATAATAATGAACCGGATTGGTATTCACTTCCGAAATTTGGAGTGCAAAGTTACTAATTTTTTTATTAACAACATCATACAATAGTTTGACCGTGAACTGCTCAGTTTCAAAATGACCGGCGTCGGCCAGCAGGATTTTCTGCCGGGCATCAAAAAACTGGTGGTATTTTAGATCTGAGGTCACAAAAGCCGAAGCCCCGTATGCAATAGCTTTGTCCAGCAAAAAGCTTCCCGAACCCCCGCAAACCGCCACCTTATCAATCTTTTGGACGGGAAGTTCAGAATGGCGAACAAAGGGAACCTTAAGTACAGTTTTTAGTAAGTCAAGAAAATCCTTACCGGGAAGCGGTTCTGCCAACTCCCCTATCATTCCGGATCCCACTTTATCAAATGAATTTTCAAGTGGGTATATATCATAGGCCACTTCTTCGTATGGATGACTGGCAAACATGGCCTTCAGGATGTTCTTTTGAAGATAAGCAGGGAAGATGGTTTCGACCCTGACTTCCGGCTCAAAGTGCAGTTCTTTTAAGTTCCCCACAAATGGGTTGGCCTCCTCTCCGGCCCTGAAAGAGCCTTTCCCTTCAAGGTTGTAGCTGCAGCAATCATAGTCGCCTATATGTCCGGCGCCTGCTTCAAATATGGCTGACCTGACTTTGTCGGCATGATCGTTTGGACAAAAAACGACAAGTTTTTTCAGAAGGCCGGTTTGCTGGTCCAGTACCCTGCAATTTTTTAACCCCAGACGGTCACACAAAACTTTGTTTACCCCTGTAAGCATATTGTCAAGGTTGGTGTGTACCGAAACAATGGCAATATCATTTTTGATGGCTTCAATGATCACCTGTTCGGTAAAATGATTGCCGGTAATTTTTTTCAACCCTTTAAAGATCAGGGGGTGGTGGGAAATAACCAGGTCGCAGTTTTTTTCCCTGGCTTCACTTATCACCTCAGGGGTTACGTCAAGGCATACCAGGCCACTGTTAACATTGGCTTCAGGGGATCCTACCTGCAGTCCGGAGTTATCATATGACTCCTGAAGCGAAAAGGGGGCGGCCTTTTCCAAAATTTCCAATAACTCTTTTATGAGCATAGTAAGGCTTTTTTCTTTCAAAGTTAAAAAAATGAACCAAGTGTTTGAAAGATCATTTTCCGGCAATCATTAATTATCGGATAAATTTTCTATTCTTATTGTCTATTTTTGTTTCAAAGCTAAATAAGATTCTTTAAAATGGGCTATATCCAAAGCCTGTGGTTGTATTTATCTTAAAGTTAGCAGGTTAGGGGTTGCCCAATACAAAACCTTTTCATAACTTTGGCCTATGGGGTTTTTACGATTATTGCTTTTTCCTTTCTGCCTGATTTACGGACTCATTACCTGGATACGCAACAAACTGTTCGACTGGGGGATTTTGCCGCCCGCGAGTTTTGATATTCCCATTATCGGGCTGGGAAACCTGAGCACAGGCGGTACGGGTAAAACTCCCCATGTGGAATACCTGGTGCGGCTTTTGAAAGACCGTTACCAAATTGCAGTCCTCAGCAGGGGTTACAAACGGAAAACCAGGGGATACATGATTGCAGAAAAAAACTCCACGGCAAGGGAAGTAGGAGATGAGCCTGTTCAAATTTCACGAAAGTTCCCGGATATATTGGTGGTGGTATCTGAGAGCCGCAAAAAAGGAATAAAACGAATTCTAAAAGAGCATCCAGAAGTGAATCTTATCATTATGGATGACGCTTTTCAGCACCGCTATGTAAAACCCGGGCTGAACCTCTTGCTTACAGGATACTATAAACCTTTCTTCCGCAATTATATTATGCCATGTGGCAATTTAAGGGAGTATAAGCGCGGTGCCATGCGTGCTGATGCATTGGTGGTTACCAAAACCCCAACTGTTTTTTCCCCGCTCGACCGCCGGTTTTTTTTGAGAAACCTCAGACCATATTATGACAAACCCAACATATTTTTCTCCTGTTTTACCTATAAGGATTGGCACCCTATTGATGAGCGCACACCGGAAATAAAAGATCCCGACATTAAAACCATATTCCTGTTTACGGGCATTGCCAATACCATTGCCCTTGAAGAACACCTGAAAAGGAAATGTGAGGAACTGGTGGTAAATAAATTTCCGGATCATTACCAGTTTAAATCAACAGACCTGAACAGGCTGCGAAGGCAATACAATGAAAAATACAGCCGCTCAAAAATTATTATTGTAACAGAAAAGGATGCCATGCGCCTTCAGCACCCCAAGCTGAAGGAAACACTGAAAGACCTGCCTGTCTATTATATCCCGGTTGAGGTGGGATTCAATGACGATGACCGGGAAAAGTTTGAAAAACTGGTTTTTGATTACCTTTCAGGGTTTAAAAACTAATGCCCTTCCTTTTTGTAAATCTGCTTCCCATCGCTTCCTGCACTTTTCAGAGGGCAGAAGTTTTTTCAAGGTAATCAATGTCCATATCCAGGTAAAGGTAAACATCTGAGGGCACCCCTTCAATCCGGTAGTCGGAGCGTTTATGACCCAGACGCACTACCACGGCATCCCATTGGGGGATGATAAAAATGTACTGACCCAGGATCCCTCTGAAATAAGGAACTTCATAGCCCCGGTGATAAGCAATCCAAAACTGGTAACCGTAATAATCAACCACTTTCCCGTACTGATCTTTGAGGTAAGTGGCGGGTGAAACGGCCTGGGTTAAAAAGTTTGCACTTATCAGTTGCTGACCTTTCCAGGCTCCGGTGTCAAGCACCAGCTGGCCAAGCCTTGCAAAATCACGGGCATTGCTATTGAAGCAGCAATAGGCTTTCTCCATGCCGCCTTCGCGGTCAAGGCTCCACAGGGCATCATGTTCAGCACCCATTGGTTGCCATAGCTTTTGGGCAGCATAGTCAGATATGTTTTGGCCGGTAGCCTCTTCCAAAACAAAAGCCAGCAACTGCGTGGTTCCGCTGGTATAGTCGAAAATTTCTCCCGGAGGGTATTTTCTGCCCAAAGGTTTTAGCAGGGCCTCCAGGTCGCTTCCGTAATAGGCCTTTGTTGTGAGCGAGAAAGCTGTTGCATATTGTTCATCCCAATCCAGCCCGGCACTCATGGTAAGCAAGTGCCTGATGGTCACCTCCCCATCTGAAGCGATTTCAAATTCTGGTAAAAAATCTCTTACCGGCTGGTTGAGACTTTGAATATATCCCTCGTCATAAGCAATGCCCACCAGTAAGGCTACAATGGATTTGGCCATGGAAAAAGAACCCGAAAGAGAGCTTTGCCCATACCCGTCATAATATTCTTCAAATAGAATATGGCCGTTTCTTGCTATCAAAAAAGCAACAGGCTCCAGCTCAAAAAAAGAGTCCAGGTGATGCTCGGGAAGTTCAAAAAAATTGTAAAGACTGTCTTCCTGCCAGGGTTGGGGTTCGCCGGCAACAATGGTGCGGTTATGAAAAATCCGGTAATCATCTATATCGGGGGTCTGGTAAATCAAAGCCCGGCGAAGATAGCCCGGCGTCAGAATAACAGCAAGGGCAAGGATCACCACCAGCCCGATCAGGATCTTTTTTAATCTTGGATTCATTGGTATGATTTGATTTTAAAAATTCAAATGTATTTTGCATCAGGAAATTAATACCCATGCTTATGCAAATGCCATTTCTGGTTCCCTGAGACAAAAAGACAAAGATGTCTTTACTTTTTCAAAGGTTGAGGCTTCCAATAGGTAAGCGACCTCCAGGCCCATTCAAAGGGACCGAAACGGTAATATTTTAACCAGTATTGGCTCCAGATAACCTGGATAATATAAATTACAAAAGTTAAGATAATTCCCTGCCAGACGTTAAACTGCCCGTAAAGCCCAAAACCATAGCCATAAAAAATGGTGGTGCAAATGATGGACTGGGTCAGGTAATTGGTCAAAGCCATGCGACCGGTCACTGCAATTTTTTCTGTAAGCCACCTCAACCAGCCCTTATGAAGACAAAAAACCACGAGTGAGATATAGACAAATGCCATTGAAGGGCCGCCCACAGCAAAGCCTGCATTCATATATACCTGCTCTATACCGGGCATTGTATGACTGGCAACCTGAATATAATGGGCAAGCACCCAGTTTCCAAGCAGTGCAAACGGAAGGCTGTACCAGAACAACTTTTTAAAAAAGCCGATATGTTTGCTGATATCAAAAAAATAGCCTTTTCTGCCAAACAGCATACCCACAAGGAACATAGCTAGCACAAAAGGGAAAAAAGAAATAATCCCACCCCAGATAAAAGAATATTCCGTAAGGCGAATAGACATGATCTCTGAAAAACTTCCCTGGCTGTAAACGATTAAAGCCCTTTGGGCGAGGTTTTCAAAAAACTTTTCCTGTTCCAGGAAACCCGCCTTTATCCCTTCGGCCGCTTCAGGCACAGACATACCAAACTGGATAAGAACGGCAAAAGAGAAAGAAAAGAAAACCGGTAGCAACATGAAAACAATGGCCCATATCAAAACGGTACGGTTGGATTTTCGACGAAACCAGGTCATGATAAAACCAAAAAGGGCATAGATCACAAGGATATCACCATACCATAACAAAACCACATGCAAGGCACCAATGAACAACAATACCAGCAACCTGCGGCGAAATACGTTGATTACCGATTGCCCGGCTTCATCCACTTTTCGAAGGAAGAAATAAAACCCCATTCCAAACAGCAGTGAAAACAGCACATAGAATTTGCCATGAAAGAAAAAGTCAATAAACCACAAGGCATTTTGGTTGGCCTGGTCGGTCCAGATCCGCGCCTCCCCCATAAGCATTGTAAACGGGGTGTTAAAAAGCGGCATGTTCACCATCAGGATCCCAAGCAAAGCAATTCCTCTCAATACATCCAGAACCAAAACCCGCTTTTTCTGTTCAACAGGTTTCAACAAGGGTTGTGTTTCCATTCTGGTTAAAATGATTTCTTAATAAATAATTTTTCGCAAATTATGAACATTTTCTTTATCCTTGTCGAAACCGGTCAGATTTTTTCGGTTTTATTTTGTTTTTGATTAATCAGGTTTTTCTCTATTCTGGAAAAACAACTGAAAAAGAATGGCATTGGGTAATTGACAAAAAAAAGCAGTTGATCGCATCTGATCAACTGCCTGTTCCTTCCGGAAATTATTTCCCGGGAGATTAAAACGGGAGATCGTCTTCCACGTTTTGGTCACTTTCACCCGGGCCTGAATAATCTTCACCGGCTTTGGGTGCTCCCTGGTCTTCCGGGCGTCCGCCTAAGAAGTTCATTACATCACCGATTATCTCCGTGTTGTAACGCTTGTTGCCTTCTTTATCTTCCCACTGCCTGGTTCTGATACGGCCTTCCAGGTAAATCAGACTCCCCTTTTTCAGGTATTTTTCGGCCAGCTCAGCCATTCCGCGCCACAAAACAATGTTGTGCCATTCGGTTTGTTCTACCCGGTTGCCGTCTTTTCCTTTAAAATATTCATTGGTGGCCAAAGGGAATGAAGCTACTTTCACTCCGCTGTCAAGACTGCGTACTTCGGGATCTTTTCCTAAATTCCCCACCAAAATGACTTTGTTTACTCCTGCCATGTCGCTCCTCTTTTTTTGATTAATTTTTAAACAATAAAGTCTTTACCAATTTATGGCTTTTTTAAATAAGTTGCAAGCTTTTTTAAACCAGGATTGAAAAAAAAAAGACAAATTTTAAATCTGCCCGGTTTTACCGGCCTTCCCGGCGGTTTTCAGGTACCTTAAGGTAAGCCCGGATTTTGGCAAGGCATCAAAAGCTTCCCGGTTTGTTTTTTCAAAAGCTTTTTCAAAGGTATTGGTTTTTGAGGGATTCACCCGAACGGCGTAAAAATTTGCATGGATTTTCTGATGGGTGAGCAGGTGCCTGAAAAAAACCGGGGCGTGGGTAAAGGTATAGCCCTTGCCATCGGGAAAAAACTTTTTCCACCAGTCCAGGCTGGTCAAATCATTGGGCAGTAAAGGGTCGGGGGTTTCCAGCAAAGGCAATTCATAAAGGTTTTTCCAGATATCATTCCCGGTGCGCTTATATATAAAAAAAACCGTTTGCTTGTTCTGGTCAGGATAATAGAAATAGAAATAATGAAAGTACCTGTCGCGCTGGGCAGGTTTTTTTTTCCGCACAGGAAAGTGCTGAACTTTTTTCTGCAGGAATGCCAGGCATTCGCGGTTAAACAGGCACTCGCGGCAAAGCGGGCTGACGGGCTTACACACCAGGGCCCCAAAATCCATCACGGCCTGGTTGAAGTCGCCCGGGTTTTGCTCATCCATTACCTCAAGGGCCAGTTCGCGAAATGCCTTTTTCCCTTTACCGGTGTCCATAACCTCCTTTAATGCAAAAATCCTGGAAAAAACCCGGCAGGCATTTCCATCCAGGGCGGGAACGGGTTCTTTAAAAGCAATGGAAGCAATGGCCGCTGCGGTATAGCTCCCCACTCCTTTTATCTTAAGCCAGCCGGCATAAGAATCAGGAAGAACCCCATTCAGGTTATTTACAATATCCCCGGCTGCCTGGTGCAGGTTGCGGGCCCTGGAGTAATAACCCAGGCCCTGCCATAGGCGCAGCACTTTGTCTAAAGGAGCTTCAGCAAGTGTCCTGACATCCGGAAATGCATCAATAAAACGATAATAATATCCTATGCCCTGCTCAATACGGGTTTGCTGCAAAATAATCTCCGATATCCACACATTGTAGGGGTTAACCTTCCCGCGCCATGGAAGTTGCCGGCCATTTTGGGCATACCAGGAAAGCAGGCGACTGGAAAAATTCATATTACTGGAAGTATCGGACAAATAGCAGATTGAAACCACCTAAATCATTGGGGTAAAAATAAATAAATTGTTTTCTAATAGTAAGAAAAAAGTTATCTTTGCAACCCGAATAATAAAAAAAACAGCGTAATATTCTTATAACCAAAAAGTAATAACTATGACAAAAGCTGAAATTGTAACGGAAATTGCCAACAAAACGGGTATTGAAAAAGTTGCTGTTCAGGCAACCGTAGAAGCCTTTATGGATACGGTTAAAAACTCCCTGGTAAAAGGAGAAAATGTGTACCTGAGGGGATTCGGTAGCTTTATTATTAAAGAGAGAGCTGAAAAAACCGGCCGTAACATTTCCAAAAACACCACAATCATCATTCCTGCTCATTGCATCCCGGCATTTAAACCTGCCAAAGAATTTGTCAGTGAAGTAAAAGAATCCGTTTCTGTATCCAAATAATTTCATACCAAACGGATTCACGGGTTAATTGACCCGGTGAGAAAATTTATTAATTAAGGAGAAGAATCATGCCAAGCGGAAAAAAAAGAAAAAGACATAAAATGGCTACCCACAAGCGCAAAAAGCGCCTGAGGAAAAACAGGCACAAAAAGAAATAAGGCTTTTTGCAGGGGTTAGTTATTTAATTTCTTTTCCCTCATTAAATTACATAATACCTCTCGCAGGTATTATGTAATTTTATTTAAACACCGGTTTTTCCGGTGATACGTATCCTTCCCATCTGCTCATTATTCTTGCGAAACCATGAGTGATGAAATGCAAAAAAGTATTCAACTGTGAACAAAGAGTTAATTATTGATTCCAACGCATCGGAGGTTGTGATGGCACTGCAGGAAGACAAGCAACTTGTCGAACTGCATACAGAGCGCAAAAACAACAACTACTCCGTTGGCGACATTTATCTTGGAAAGGTAAAAAAAATCATTTCCGGGTTAAATGCTGCCTTTGTAGATGTGGGATACGAAAAGGATGCCTTTTTACATTACCTTGACCTGGGAAGCCAGGTCAACTCTCTGAACAAATACACCAAGCTGGCTATTGCAGGAAAAACCAGGGTGTTGCCCATGGAAAATTTCATTCTTGAAAAAGAGATTGAAAAAACCGGGAAAATCACCAATGTGCTTACCTCCAACCAGCCCATACTTGTTCAGATTGCCAAAGAACCCATTTCAACCAAGGGTCCGCGCATTACCAGTGAAATTTCCCTTGCAGGAAGATACCTGGTGCTGGTACCCTTTTCCGACCGGATTTCCGTGTCGCAAAAAATCCAGAGCGCAGAAGAAAAAAGCCGGCTAAAAAGACTGGTGCAGAGTATTAAGCCCAAAAATTTCGGGGTTATTATCCGTACCATTGCCGAAGGCAAAATGGTTGCCGACCTGGATGCCGACCTCAACAATCTGGTATCCAAATGGTACAGCATTGCCGAAAAACTATCAGGAGCCAAACCTCCCCGCATCATCCTGGGAGAATTGAACCGCTCCTCGGCCATGCTCAGAGACTTGCTCAATGAATCGTTCAACAACATTCATGTGAACGACCCCTTGGTGTTCGAAGAACTCAGGGACTACGTGAAAACCATCGCCCCTGAAAAAATCGACATCCTGAAACTCTACAAGGGGAAAGCCCCCATTTTCGAACATTTTGGAGTTGAAAAACAGATCAAAAGCGCTTTTGGAAAAATCGTTACCATTAAAAGCGGATCTTACCTGATCATTGAGCATACTGAGGCCCTTCATGTTATCGACGTTAACAGCGGCCATCGCATGAGCAGCGACAACAGCCAGGAAGAAAATGCCCTGGAGGTAAACCTGGAAGCTGCCGCCGAAATTGCCCGTCAGCTCCGCCTTAGAGATATGGGCGGAATTATTGTTGTGGATTTCATCGATATGGTACAGCCCGGCAACCGCCGTAAACTGTATGAAAGGATGAAAGAAGAAATGAAAAAAGACCGGGCAAAACACAACATTCTGCCTCCCAGTAAATTTGGCCTGGTGCAGGTTACCCGTCAGCGCGTTCGTCCCGAAACCAATGTGGAAATCCTGGAAAAATGCCCCGCTTGCGGTGGTACAGGAAAAATCAAACCCAGCATTATCCTCATTGACGAAATCGAAAACAACCTGCGTTACCTTATCCGGGAACAAAACGAAAAATCACTCACATTAAGGGTGCATCCATTTATTTTTGCATACCTGACCAAAGGGGTTTTTTCACACAAAATGAAATGGTTCTTTAAATACAAAAAATGGATCAGGATTTTACCATCCAATTCGTACCACTTTCTAGAATACCGGTTTTTCAATAAACTGGATGATGAGATCAAGCTTTAAAGCCTGATTAAAAAAACAGTGTACCTGCCCGATTTTTGCGCTCTTAAAGGCATATACACTGTTTTTTCTTTTTATAAAACCCTTAACTTTGTTTTTCCGGCTAAAAAGGAAAAACATGAAGCAACGCACAGACCAAAAGGATTTTTTTCTGGAGGAACTTCTCGAAAAAGCCCGTCGTTACTGCGCTTACCGGGAAAGATGCTCCAGGGAAACCGAAGAAAAACTTTTTAGCCTGGGCGCTGACCCGGACCAGATTAAACAATTAATAAAAAAACTGGAAAAA
>SLRE01000138.1 GCA_007131125.1 Bacteroidales bacterium
CAGGTATTGCGGGAATTCCCGTGTTAGCAGGCTAAGGAAATATACCAACAGGGCCGCTCCGATAAACAGCATGATTCTTCCCACCTCGTAAGGGATTTTAAAGTACTTCTGCCCAAAGTAATAAGAAAGGGAAGCCATGGAAAAATAACATATCAGTGTTGCCCAGGCCGATCCATGGTATCCAAACAGGGGGATCCACCAGACATTCAAAACAATGGTAATTAATGCGCCAGCCACGGCAAACCAGGCGCCGAACCTTGTTTGCCCGGTTAGTTTGTACCAGATGGAAAGGTTAAAATAAATACCAAGAAACATGTTGGCAATTAACAGAATGGGGACCACCACCAGGCCTTCACGGTATTCCGCCCCGATGAAATATTGAACGATGTCCATAAACAACATGACCCCGAGGAAAATAAACAGGCAGGCCACCACAAAAAACTTCATGACCTGCGCGTAAAGCTCACGGGCATTTTTTTCGGAAGCCTGGGAAAAGAAAAAGGGCTCTGCAGCAAACCGAAAAGCCTGTACAAAAATGGTCATCATGATGGAAACCTTATATACCGCACCATAGATACCAACCTGCGACATGGCGATTTCTTCAGGAAGCAGATACTTCAGCAGGAGCTTGTCCAGTGCCTCGTTGACAACACCGGCCAAACCTGCAACCAAAAGCGGAAGGGCGTAAATTAGCATGCGCTTCCACAACGGAAAAACAAAGACCAGGCGTGAGCGAAGCATCACCGGGGTGAGCAAAAGAACAGTAAGCCCTGCAGCCCCGAGGTTGGCAATAAACACATATCCCAGCCCGATTCCCGGGTCATATACTGCTTCAACTAAAGGATGCAGCCAGGAAGGCCCTGAAGCCAATGCCCAGGGACAAAACAAAAGAAAGAACAGGATAAGGCTGATGTTTACCCCTATGCCGGTAAGCTTAATGGAGGCAAAGCGAAGCGGCTTGTTTTCAGCCCGCAAACGTGCAAAAGGTATGGCGGCCAAAGCATCAAGTCCTACGATGATCCCAATCCAAACAATGTATTCCACATTATCCGGATAACGCATGATTTCAGCAATGGGATGGCGAAAGATCACCACCATTATGATAAACAAAACAGAGGTAAAACCCAGGGAAAAGAGTGCAGTGCTAAAAACATTGCCCCCGGTGTTGCGCTCTTTTTGCGAGAAACGGAAAAAAGCCGTTTCCATCCCATAAGTCAAAACGATCAAAAGAAAAGCAACGTAGGTGTACATTTCGGTGATCACACCAAACTCGTCAGTAGGAAACACATTGGTATACAAGGGCACCAGCAGAAAGTTAATCAACCTCCCCACAATGCTGCTAAGGCCATAAACGGCCGTTTGCCCTGCCAATCGTTTGAGTGGATTCACACCTGGTGTTTTAAGTCGTACAAATTTGCAAATTAATTTTGACAATTCACATGTTTGCCTTCAAGGATAAATTTTGCAGTAGTTTTTGTAAATTGCAATAAAAAAATGAATCGCCTCTTCCCTTTCCTGTTCATGCTGTTTTTGCTTTCCGGCCAGGCTTACCCTCAGCGGGTCGGAGAACTGCATTCACAGGATTGCGACCATCATCCCTGCGCCCATGTGCGACAAACCACAGGCCAGTCGGGTGTTTACCCCCAAAACCCACTGCTCTGGAAATACAAGGTTCACTTTTACGGACTGGATGTGGAGGTAAGCCCGGAGGAAACTTTCATAAAAGGAAAAGTTACCGTGGGTGCCAGGGTTGCCGAAGCCCCTTTGGATACTTTTGTTCTTGAGTTGAAAAACAACATGCAGGTGGATAGTGTGTTGCTCGGCCAACAACCCCTGAACTTTGTTCACCAGAATGATGAGGTGCTGGTGTTTTTGCCCGAAGCCATGCGCACAGGAGAAGAACTATCTATTGTGGTTCATTACCATGGGCAACCGGGAGGTTCAGGTTTTTTCACAGGCTTTCAAACCGGGCTATCACCTTTTCAAAAGCCGGTTCTCTGGACCTTGAGCCAGCCTACCAACGCAAGGCAATGGTGGCCTGTTAAACAGGTGCTGGAAGACAAAGCCGACAGTGTCCGGGTCACCATCACCACGCCCAAAGGTTTTGTGGCAGCTTCAAACGGATTGCTCCAACACATCGACACACTTGATAACCAGGTCCGCTACCACTGGAAGTCAAACTACCCCATCGCTTATTACCTAATCTCCCTGGCGGTTGCTTCTTACGCCGAATACAACTTTGAGGCTCCTTTGGGGGAAGAAGGAGAAACAGTTTTTGTTCAGAATTTTATCTACGACGACCCATCCTACCTTGAAAACCAACGGGAAAACATCAGGCGCACCAAGGATTTTCTGGCAATCTTTACCGACCTTTTCGGCCCTTATCCCTTCATAGAGGAAAAATACGGGCATGCCACAGCCCCTATGGGTGGTGGCATGGAGCATCAAACCATGACCACCCAGGCCAATTTTGGCATGGACCTTACCAGCCATGAACTGGCCCATCAATGGTTTGGCAACAGCGTGACCTGCGCCACCTGGAGTGATATCTGGATTAATGAGGGTTTTGCTTCCTACGGAGAATTCCTGGCCAGGGAGTTCCTTTACGGAAAAACTTCCGCAAAAACATGGATGCGCAATGCACACAATTCGGTTATGTCAGAGCCGGGAGGCAGCGTGTATGTGCCTCCCAACCAAACCCATGATTTGTGGAGGATTTTTAACGGGAGGCTTTCCTACCGAAAGGGAGCTGCCATCATTCACCTGCTTCGGCACGAAATAAATGATGACCCCCTGTTTTTTCAAATCCTGAAAAGCTTTCAGGAAGCCTTCAGAGACAGCGTTGCCACGGGAGATGACTTTCAGATGGTATCTGAACAAGAAACCGGACAGTCCTGGGGCTGGTTTTTTGACCAGTGGTATTACGGGGAAGGTTACCCAGTTTTTGACATTCGCTGGCACACTTCCGAGGATTCGATAATTCTTCATTCCAGTCAGCACAATGCTGCCGACAACAATGACTTTTTCCTTGTTACCGTGCCTTTGGCGGTGGTTACCCACAACGACACATTGCATTACCGTTTTTTACAGGACCAGAAAAACACAAGCTTTCGCATCCCTTTTGGGGGGATGGTGAGGGAAATATTGCTGGACCCCGATGACTGGCTTTTTAAGCAGGCCACCATAAGACAAGACCTGACAGAGGAAGAACCCTTTACTGCAGATGTTTACCCGGTTCCTTTCAGCGAGCATTTCTACATTTATCTCGACCGCTTAACCGGAGATGAAGAATTCGAGGTGTTTGACTTAATGGGAAAAAGAGTAATGAAGGGCAGGGTCACAAACATGGAAACACGCGTGACCATGCCCCCTGGGGGGATTTCGGTTTATTTGCTGAAAATAAAAAGGGGAAACCTGGCACCCTTTAAAACCAAAATAATGCAAATGCCCTATTAAATGTCGTCTTCCTGGGCCCGAATCTTGGCTTTCCACTCCTGGTATCCGGTTTCAAAGGCTTCCGGGTCATTTACCCTCAGCCATGTACCATATTTAACATAATCCGGAATTTTTCCTCCTTTGGATTTTTTGTCATCTTCCGGAATACCCAGTTGGTTCAGATGCCTTTCGTAAGAAATCTTACTTGGCCTTTCGTCTTTTCTGTTCATGAGGATGAGTTTATAAACCTTGTTTAACGGTTTTC
>SLRE01000278.1 GCA_007131125.1 Bacteroidales bacterium
CAGGAAAATTCAGGGAAAAGTATTCCGGCCTTCACCTGCTGGTCAACAATGCCGGCCTGTGGGAGATGAAGAGAAAAACTTCGGAAGACGGCATTGAAATGAACTTTGCGGTGAATCACCTGGCGCCCTTTTTGCTGACCAACCTGCTGCTGGATGTAATTAAAAAAAGCAGTCCGGCCAGAATCGTTAATGTGGCCAGCGAAGCCCACAGGCAGGGCAAGATGAGGTTTGACGACCTGGAGGGAGAAAAAAAATGGAGCGGTTTCCGTTCTTATGCCCAGAGCAAGCTGGCCAATATCCTTTTTACCCGCAAACTTTCAGCAATGGTCGCTGAAAATGGAATCACTGTCAACAGCCTGCACCCCGGGGTGGTTTCAACAAGGCTTTTTGACAAAATGCCGCCCTTCCTCAGGGGTATCTTCCGCTTGTTTATGATCTCCCCGGAAAAAGGAGCCCAAACATCCATCTACCTTGCAACCTCCCCGGAAGTGGAAAAAACAACAGGGAAATATTTTGCAAAGAAAAAAATAAAAAAACCCAATGCCGAAGCTTTGAGCGATGCCAATGCCGATAAGCTATGGGAAGTAAGCCTTCGCTATACCGGACTTGAAAAAAATAAAACCTCATGAATAAATCCAATCCCGGAAAACCCAATCATTTAAAAGGTCAAACCAGCCCCTACCTTTTGCAGCACCTTTACAACCCTGTGGACTGGTACCCATGGGGAGAAGAAGCCCTTGAAAAAGCCAAGAAGGAAAACAAACCCCTGCTGGTAAGTATTGGCTATTCTGCCTGCCACTGGTGCCACGTTATGGAAAATGAAAGTTTTGAGGACCAGGAAGTGGCCGATATCATGAACAAAAACTTTGTTTGTATCAAGGTAGACCGGGAAGAACGCCCGGACATTGACCACATTTACATGAATTCCGTTCAGCTTTTGTCTGGAAGGGGAGGCTGGCCCCTGAACTGTTTTGCCTTGCCCGACGGTAGGCCTTTCTGGGGCGGAACCTATTTCCCGAAAGAACAATGGAAAAGCATACTGGAAAGGGTGCAGGAACTGTACGTGAAACAAATTGCCGACCTTGAGGATCAAGCCGAAAAGATAACCCTTGGGCTTTCCCAGAGCAGCTTTATCAAACCCAAAGAGGAAAAAGCGGTTTTTAAAAGGGAGGAAGCCAAACGGATGGCAGAAAATCTAATGGAATATATGGACCCCGTTGAAGGTGGAATCAAGGGGGCTCCAAAATTCCCCATACCCAACAATTTTGCGTTCCTCCTGCATTACTACCACCACACCAAAGACACAAAAGTCCTGGAACAGGTATTCCTCACCCTGAAAAAAATGGCCATGGGCGGGATCTACGACCAGATTGGAGGCGGTTTTGCCAGGTATTCCACCGATAAAAACTGGAAAGTCCCCCACTTCGAAAAAATGCTTTACGACAACGCCCAGCTGATTTCCCTTTATGCCAATGCCTATAAAATAAAACCAGAGCCTTTGTTTGAAGAAGTGGTTTCTGAAACCATTGCATTTGTTGAGCGGGAACTCGCTTCACCGGATGGCACTTTTTATGCAGCCCTGGATGCCGACAGCGAGGGAGAAGAAGGGAAGTATTATGTTTGGAACGAAAAAGAATTTGAGAACGTGCTGGGCGATAAGGCCTCTTTGATGAAAGAATATTACAACCTTAACGGGAAAGGCTTCTGGGAAAACGGAAAGAATATTTTGCTGAAGGATGAAACCGATGAAAATTTTGCTTCAGCACATGAAATGCCGGTTGATGAACTCAAAACCCTTGTGCTTAAAGCCAAAAAAGAATTGCTCAAAGCCCTCAGCAAAAGGGTAAAGCCCGGGCTTGACAACAAGGTTTTGGTTTCCTGGAACGCCCTGATGATAAAAGGACTTTGCGATGCATCTGCGGCCTTTCAGCAACCGGAATACCTTGCCAAAGCCCAGACAGCAGCAGAATTTATTTGTAATCATGCCATGAAGTCCAACGGAGAGCTGTTTCGTTTAATCAATGGCAAAAAACCTTCCATTGAAGCATTCCTGGAAGATTATGCTTTACTGGCCGATGCACTTATCAGCCTTTACCAGGTAAGCCTCGACAGCAAATGGCTGCACAAAGCCAAAACCCTGACGGCCTATGCCCTGGAAAATTTTTCAAAGCCTGGCACTGCAATGCTTTCCTTTACATCAAAGCAGGCGGAGGAACTTGCGGCTCCCTTTTATGAGTTTCACGACAACGTTATCCCTTCCTCCAACAGCGTAATGGGTCGCAACCTTTTTGCCCTTGCCAATTATTTTGAAAATGCCGGATGGGGCCAAAGAAGCTCCGATATGCTCAGGGATATTAAGGACCACCTTGAAAAATTCAGCAGCAGTTACTCGAACTGGGGTCGGCTGCTTCTGCAGCATGTTTATCCTTTCTATACTTTGGCCATAACCGGCTCCCGGGCAGAAACAAAAGTACGGGAGATTTCGCAAATGTATTTGCCTGAAAAGATAATGGCCCCGTCCAAAAGCAAGGATACCAACATTCCTGTTTTGCAACAAAGATTTCAGGAAGGTGAAACCCTTTTATATGTTTGCAGCATGGGAAGCTGCCAGCTCCCGGTAAAGACGACCGAAGAAGCTTTAAAGCAAATGCAGGAATAAAACCTTTTTGAAGATTAAAGGAATTTTTTTAATTTGCCTCATTTAAGCCTCTTTAAAAAATCATTTTATAAAATACTATGGAACGGGAAAAAGCCTTTGAATTATTGCAGGAGTATGTAAAAAACGATAAACTCATTGCCCACTGTCTTGCTTCTGAGGCAGTATTGCGCGCACTGGCCGAACGCCTGGGAGAGGACCCGGAAAAGTGGGGACTGGCCGGCCTGCTGCATGACCTGGATGTGGAAATGACCAATGCCGACCCAAAAATACATGCCCTGGAAACAGCCAGAATTCTTGAGCAGAAAGGTCTGGACCCTGATATTGTGGAAGCCATTAAACTACACAACGAGGAAGCAGCCCATGGACAGCAGCGCCATAAAACTTTTCACCATGCCCTGGCGGCCGGCGAAACCATTACCGGCCTTATTACCGCCACGGCCCTGGTATATCCCGACAAAAAGGTAGAAAGCGTTAAGCCCAAATCCATTACCAAAAGAATGAAGGAAAAAGCTTTTGCAGCTTCCGTAAACAGGGATACCATTATGGAATGCGAAACCATCGGAATCCCATTGCCGGAATTCGTGGAAATCTCGCTAAATGCCATGAAAAAAATTGGGCCGCAGATAGGCCTTTAGTTTTTTTCGGCCGGGCGAAGGTAAGTCATCAGGGTATCGCTTTGCAATACTTCCAGGGCCTTCTGAAAAGCTTTGTCGCGGGTGTGTAATACCGGGAAAAAGGCTTCCATTCCGAAAATATTTCTTCCCATATAGGCCTTCAGGTAATTTTTGGTCAGTTCTTCACTTTCGGCCGATATGTTGTCAGTACTCACCCCCTCCTTACTCACAAAGGCAAGGAAATCATTATAGATTTGCCGGTCAAGGTTAAAGTTGCTGACAAAATTCTCTGCCGATTCATACCTTTCAATTCCAGAGCGGTTTCTGTCGGCATAGTCAAAGGCAAAACGGTATAGCAATCCGCGGTTGGAAACCTGGTTAAAGAACCGGGTGTGGTCGCCTGTTTCCAGGGGG
>SLRE01000318.1 GCA_007131125.1 Bacteroidales bacterium
GAATAGGTTCCCAGCAGGCATTGCTGCCCTGTTTGTCCTTTGGCATAAAAGGTTCTGGATACCTGCACCCCGCCAAAAGAACGGGTGTCAAGCGATCCGCCATAGTCCCGGGCAAAGGGTACGCCCATGGCAGTAAAATGGTCTATTACATCATTGCTTACCTCGGCGGCACGGTATACGTTTGCTTCCCGGGCGCGGTAGTCGCCTCCCTTAATCATGTCATGAAACAGGCGGTAAACGGAGTCTCCGTCATTTTTGTAATTTTTTGCCGCATTGATTCCACCCTGTGCGGCAACCGAATGGGCCCGGCGGGGCGAATCCTGGAAACAAAATACTTTTACATTATAGCCAAGCTCACCTAAAGCACTGGCAGCAGATGCCCCGGCAAGGCCTGTGCCCACTACAATCACTTCCAGTTTTTTCTTGTTGGCAGGATTAACCAGGCGCAGCCTTGCTTTGTAGTTTTTCCACTTTTCTGCCAGGGGACCATCGGGTATTTTTGAATCAAGCTTTTGCATCGCTTTATGGGTTTTCTGTTAATTAAAATCAGGACTAATGAAAAAACAAAAAGTAAACCGGGATACTGGCAAAACCAATGCTGATCGCCAGGGCATAAACCGTCCCAATGACTTTTATGGCCGGAGTGTATTTGTTGTGATTGAGCCCTAGTGACTGAAAGGCTGACTGAAAAGCATGTTTCAGGTGGAAGCCCAGAAAGACAAAGGAAATGAGATAGATGGCCGAATACCAGGGATTTTGAAACAGCTCCCTGGCCATCTCGTAAAACTCGTAGCGGTCACCTTCGGCAACTTCCGGTATCGGCACCCAGCCAAGCCTTACAAAGAAAAAATTTACAAGGTGTATTACCAGGAAAATAAAGATAATTACCCCTGTATGAAACATATAACGTGAGAAGGTTGAGGTTTCAGTTTTCAGGCGGGTATGATACTTTACCGGCCTGGCCGAGGTGTTTTGAATTTGCAGGACAACCCCTAACAGGATGTGGATCAGGAATCCTGCAAAAAGAACATATTCCATTATTTTGATAAACGGGTTTTCGGTAAGAAACCGAACCGCCCCACGAAAGGCTTCACCATCGTCTCCCCTGATCATCAAAAGGTTGGTGGCAAGATGGGAAATCAGGAACAGCATCAGGAAAATCCCTGCCAGGGCCATCACGTATTTCTGGCTCAGGGAAGACAGGTTTAAAATAGGTTTTTTCATCCGTCAAGGTTGTTTAAGTCGGTTAAGTGGACAGCCCAAAAAATCAATTCCCCAGGTGGTCATCTTTTTTATGGTAGCTTCCAGGTTGATTTTTGCTTTAATGTGTTATTGACCTGCTCAAACTTAAAATAAATAGTTTGTTGAATTACGGATTATTCGGTATATTTCATTTTTTTTGCAAAGCAAGCAAAAAAAAATGGCGGAAATTTTGCTTTTCCCGATATAGATGTAAAAGAGCGTTTTGGTAACATTTTAAAAGCCAGTCGATTATAGTTTTCTTTCTGACGAAGCAAAAATCGGGAACCCAGCAAATTGTTTCCTGCAAACAAATGTAGATTTTCCGCTTGTTTTTTGCAAACAAAATCATAATTTGAATTCTTTATAAATAAGGCCTTGTTTGTCCGCTCAAAGTAACGATATATTTGTTGATTATGAAGTATGATCCTGTGGATAATGCTTTATTCTGTTTAAACCGGGACAATTTCCGGAAAATGATGAAGCCCGATGCTGTGGCTTTTTTTCATGCCGGTGAACCTTTGCCCCGGAGCGGCGATCAGGCTTACCCCTTTCGCCAGAATTCCGATTTTTTTTATCTGAGCGGGATTGAACAGCAAAAAAGCATTTTGATGCTGTTTCCCGATAGTCCCAACCCGGAGTTACGGGAAGTATTGTTTCTTCAATCCGGTAATGAGCATTCATCCCTTTGGGAAGGGGACCGGCTATCCAAACAACTTGCCAATGATATTTCAGGGGTGGAAACCATTTGCTGGCTCACCGATTTTGAAGCAATGTACAAAGAAGCCATGGTTTATGCGCAGAATGTTTACCTTAACATACCGGAGAATCCCCGCGCAATGAAAGGGTATTACAACCGGGACCTTGAGTTTGCCCGTGATTTGAAAAACCAATATCCTGCTCATAAATACCTGCGGGCAAATCCTTCGCTTACCAGGCTTCGTATGGTTAAGTCCGTCCCCGAACAGGAACTGATAAAAATGGCGGTGGACATTACCGGGAAGGCCATCCAAAGGGTAATGAAATTTGTAAAGCCCGGGGTGGGAGAGTATGAAGTGGAGGCCGAGATTATCCATGAATATATCCGAAACCGGGCCGGGGGTCATGCATTTCATTCTGTGGTGGCATCCGGGCAAAATGCCTGCGTGCTGCATTACAATGCCAACAATCGCATTTGTAAGGATGGAGATCTTTTGCTTATCGATACCGGGGCAGAATATGCCAATTATGCGGGGGATATTTCCCGTACCATACCGGTTAACGGCCGTTTTTCACGGCGACAGAAAAAGGTATATGACGCCTGCCTCAGGGTGATGAAATTTGCCCGTGAATTGCTGGTGCCCGGAAGCAACCTTGCAGACTACCACAAGGAGGTAATGCAATTCATGGAAAAAGAGCTGATGGGTCTTGGTTTGTTCAGCCCTGTGGATGTAAAAAATCAGGACCCCGAAAACCCTTTGGTAAAAAAGTATTTTCCACACGGTACCTCGCATTACCTCGGCCTGGATGTGCATGATGAAGGAAACCGCTATGTGAACTTTCAACCCGGCATGGTGCTTACCTGCGAACCGGGGATCTATATCCGGGAAGAAGGCATTGGGGTGCGTATTGAAAATAACCTGTTGATCACCGAAAACGGGCCGGTCGATTTGTCATTCGACCTGCCCCTTGAAACGGAAGAGATTGAAGAAATCATGAATTCATAAACGATAAAAAACCATTAATATGTTTGACAAGCAAACTTATGTGAATCGCAGAGAGCAACTCAGGAAAAAAGTTGAAAGCGGCATCATCCTGATGCCGGGCAATGTGGATGCCCCCATGAACTATCCCAAAAACCCTTACCATTTCAGGCAGGACAGTTCTTTCCTTTATTTTTTCGGGCTGGACCAGCAAGGGCTGGCCGGGGTGATGGATATTGACAATGGACGCGACTACCTGTTTGGTGATGATGTTACCCTGGATGATATCATCTGGATGGGACCCCAGCCTTTGCTCAAGGACAAAGCTGCAAAAGTGGGTGTGGAAAGTACGGCTCCCTTTTCTGCATTAACTGAAGTGGTGAATGAAGCCAAAAAGCAGGGCAGGAAAATTCACTTTTTGCCGCCCTACCGTGCCGAAAACAAGCTGCTGCTCGAAGAGCTAACAGGAATCAAACCCTCCAAACAAGGTCAAAAGGCCTCAGTAGACCTGATAAAGGCAGTGGTGGATCTAAGGTCGGTTAAAGAGGACCAGGAAATCGCTGAAATTGAAAAAGCAATGGAGGTGGCTTACCTCATGCATACCACGGCAATGAAAATGGCAAAGCCGGGTGTTTACGAACGTGATATTGCCGGAGTAGTGGAAGGCATTGCCATTTCAAAAGGCGGAATGCTTTCCTTCCCCCTGATCCTTACCATAAACGGGGAAACCCTGCACAACCATTACCATGGCAACAAACTTGAAA
>SLRE01000231.1 GCA_007131125.1 Bacteroidales bacterium
AATAAATCCTTTGGAAAAATTTTGCAACTGACCCATGCTAACTCTCCTTCCTTATTGATGATGGATTCCTTATTTTGCATAAATGTCTGAAAGGCCCTGTCAATGGCATCGCAATATGCCCTTGCAGTAATGGTGGCAGCGGTGATGCCGTCCACATCGCCCTGGTCTTGCCGTACCTTCAGGGTTTTTTCCCTCGGATCAAAACCCTGGAACTGATCGCTCCAGTCAGACTTGTCCTTTTCTATCTTATCACCGAGGCCGGGGGTTTCGGCATGTTCAAGGTGCACCACATCTATGATAACCCCCTGCGGGTCCAGGCCCACCATGGCCCGGATGCGCCCGCTATAACCCATACCGGTATAAGTGGAAATGGCCACCCCCACCAGTTCATCCCCTTTAAAACCAAGGTTGAACTCAAGGGAGTCGCTTCCGGTTACAGGCATAAATTTTTTGCTTTCCAATCGATCAAACTCGGGAATCACCCTGCTGATGGCTTCCTGACGGACAGCCTCCCTTGCCCTTTCAATGGGTTCCTTGGTAAGGTTATATACCGTGGCCAGGGTGAGGGATGCTATAGCCGCAACAATCACCAGGGTGACCACCATGTTGAAAAAGCTGGATTCTCTTTTAGCCATTTTTCACCTCCTCCCCAAAACGTTTGGGTTTAAAACCGCGGTTAATCAACGGAACAAATGCGTTCATAATCAGAATGGAAAATGCCACCCCTTCGGGATAGACCCCGAACAGGCGAATTATTATTGTAAGAACACCACAACCAAGCCCGAAAATTAGCATTCCTTTTGGGGACATGGGGCTGGTGGCATAGTCTGTGGCCATGTAAATGGCGCCGAGCATCAATCCCCCGGAAAACAGATGGAACAAGGGGTCAATGTAAACCTCGGGGTTGATCAGCCAGAATATTCCGGAGAAGATCGCGGCAGATCCAAGGTAGGCAACGGGAATATGCCAGGAGATGATCTTGCGGAAAAGCATGTATAGTCCTCCAAGAATCAGGAAAATGCCGGATATCTCTCCTGCCGACCCTCCCATATTGCCGATCATCAGATTGGTATACTCAGGCAACTGGGCCAGCAGGTCCGATACCTTTTCTCCCCTTGTTATTCCGTCTTTCAATATCGTTAAGGGTGTGGGGCCGGTCACTGCATCGGTAACGGCCGTGCTGAAGGGTTCCGGTTTGGGATAGGTGGTCATTTGCACCGGAAAAGAGATCATCAAAAATACCCTTCCTACCAAAGCGGGATTGAAAGGGTTTTTGCCTAATCCTCCAAAAGTCATTTTTCCCATTCCTATGGCCACGGCCGAACCGATCACCACCAATGGGAGGGGCAGGTTGGCAGGCACGTTGAATGCCAGCAATACCCCGGTGATGATGGCCGATCCGTCAAAAATGGTCAACGGCCCTTTGATAAGGTATTTTTGAATAAGGTATTCAAACGCCATGCAGGACACCACCGCAGTAAGGGTAACCAGGATGGCAGCCAGGCCGAAAAAGTAAAAAGATACCAGCATGGCGGGGATCAGAGAAAATACCACACCATACATGATCTTACTCACCGACTGGTCTGCATGCACATGGGGCGAGCCCGAAACGGTTAATAAACTCATAACTCCTTTTTCTTTGCTATTACCTTTAGTTGCATTCTTCTATCTTCAAATTCAGGAACAATCAATTGGAACGCGAGCGTATCATCTGGGAAGTCAGGTTTTTTCCTACCCGGATCTGATCCAGCAGAGGCCTGCCCGACGGGCAGATGTATAGACAGGATCCGCATTCCATACAATCCAGAATGCGTTCTTCCTCACATTCTTCCAGCCGTTTCTTATCGGAAAGGATGGCCAGCAGATATGGCTCCAAACCCATGGGGCAAATGGTGAGGCATTTGGAGCAGCGGATGCAGTTTTGCACAGGAACCCTTGGGGCTTCCTGCTGTGAAAAAATGATAATTCCGCTTGTACCTTTTGTTACCGGCACATTCAGGTCGTTAAGGGCTTTTCCCATCATGGGGCCTCCACTGACCACCTTGCCGGTATTTTCAGGAAGTCCGCCCACTGCTTCAATCAGGTCGTTTACAGGGGTTCCAATTCGTACCATAAAATTGGATGGCTTTTCCAGGATGCTGCCGGTAATTGTAACCACCCTTTCCAGGAGGGGCTTGTTTTTTTGCACCGCCTCGTATACGGCAAAAGAAGTCCCCACATTATGTACAACACAACCTACCTCAATGGGCAGTTTCCCGGAAGGCACCTCCCGGTTGATCAGGGCCTTGATCAGCTGCTTTTCAGCCCCCTGCGGATATTTCACTTCCAGGGGCTCCACATTGATTTGCGGGTAGTTCTTGGCCAGATCGGTCATATGACGGATGGCATCGGGCTTGTTGTTTTCAATCCCGATAATGGCTTTCTCTACTTCCAAAGCCTTCATCTGTATGCTGATACCCACCATAATCTCTTCCCCTTTTTCCATCATCAGGCGGTGGTCGGCCGTAAGGTAGGGCTCGCATTCCACACCGTTAATGATCAGGTATTCGGCCTTTTTCCCCTTGGGAACCATCAGCTTAACATGGGATGGAAAGGTTGCACCTCCCATACCGACAATCCCTTTTTCATTGACCTTGTCTACAATCTCTTTGGGACTTAAACTGCATTCCTTAATAAGGGAAGTATCCAAATCTATCCCTTCTTCCCATTCATCACCTTCAACATTGATGATGATGCAGGTTTTACGGTATCCGGTGGTATCCATCACGGCATCAACCTTTGCAACCGTGCCTGATGCAGAGGCGTGAATGTTGGCCGAAATAAAGGCTTCTCCCTTTGCGATAAGCTGCCCGGCTTTAACCTTGTCGCCTTTGGCAACCACCGGTTTGGCCGGAACACCAAGATGCTGTGAAAGGGGTATGTATACGGTTTTGGGAAGGGGCAGCGTTTCTATGGGCTGCTTCTCTGAGAATTTATTTTCGGGTGGGTGAACACCCCCAATTTTAAAAGTTTTCAATTCTCCTTGTTTTTTAGTTCCTGAATTCTGGCCCGGATTTCAATAAACCCGGAACCTTTTTATTATTACACTCAAAAAACAATCTCAATGTTCTGCAATCCTTTGCCTTGATTATGCTTCAGCAGGTTTTTCCTGCTTTTCGGGCCTTGGTTTCCGGGGTGGGAAATTCAGCTCGTGAATGGCATTGGTGGGGCAAACCGGAGGGCATTTGCGGCAGAGGGTGCATTTATTGAAATCAATGTATGCCAGGTTTTTTTCCATGGTAATGGCATCAAACTTACATTCTTTAACACATCTTCCGCAGCCGATACATGCCACTTTGCAATTTTTGCGGGCCACCCCTCCTTTTTCCTCATTGATGCAGGAAACAAAAATGCGACGGTTCTTTTTGCCTTTATTCCGCATTTCGATGATGTCTCTGGGACAGGCTTTCACACAAGCCTTACAGGCCACACATTTGTCATCCAGAATTACGGGCAGCCCGGTTTCCCTGTCCATATACATGGCGTCAAAATTGCAGGCCTCCACGCAGTCGCCGCATCCAAGACAGCCATATGGGCATCCGGCTTCTCCAGCAAAAAGGCTATGGGCAAAAGCACAGGTCATTGCCCCCTCAAATTTTACTTTGGGAGGGGCAAACTCGC
>SLRE01000139.1 GCA_007131125.1 Bacteroidales bacterium
AGAAAAAACAATTCAGGAGTTCCTATAATTCAAAGCCTTTCCTTAACTCAAAATTCCCTGCAAATATTCAACTTTTTTTTTTAATCACCAATAATTTAATCCAACATTCACCATACCCTACCTGCACCTTAACATTGGGGCTTTCAGGGAAACTTACCTTAAACTTTTTGAAAGTATGGTCAAAGGCTGGATTTTTCCTTTTAATTTTGCTCCAAAAAAAGCATGTACCCACCAGAAAAGTTAACCCGGTTTATTGAAGAGTTGTTGAAAAAACAACAGGTTCCTGAGCTGGATGCCTGCACCGCTGCCAGGGTGCTTATTGCAGCGGAGCTAAGAGATATCCCATCCCATGGTTTATTGCGGCTGCCTGATTACCTTCGTCTGTTGAAAGAAGGGCGCATAAAACCCATTCCGAAAATCCGGGTATTGCATCAAACCCCTTCTACAGCGCTGGTTGACGGCGATAACGGTCTCGGAATGGTGGTTTCGGTAAAAGCCATGGAGCTTGCCATGGAAAAGGCCGAAAAAGCAGGCAGCGGATGGGTAGCAGTACAAAACTCCAACCATTACGGCATTGCAGGTTATTATGCCATGATGGCTCTTGAAAAAGACATGATAGGCTTTTGCATGACCAATGCCAACCCCCTGGTGGCTCCTACCTTTTCTTCCGACAGGCTGCTGGGTACAAACCCCATTGCCGTGGCAGTCCCTGCAGACAGAGAACCCCCGGTTGTTGCCGACTTTGCCACATCCTCCATTGCCAGGGGAAAACTTGATGTATTGCATAAAAAAGGACTCCCCATAAAAGAAGGTTTTGTTCAGGACAAGGAAGGGAACCCAAGCACCGACCCTTCAGTGCTTACCCAGGGTGGAGCCATATTGCCGCTTGGAGGCAGCAGGGAGCACGGCAGCCACAAAGGATACTGCATGGCTTCGGTGGTGGATATTCTTTCAGCAGTTTTGTCAGGGGCAAATTTCGGACCCTTTGTTCCCCCTTCGGTTGCCTACCTGCCTCTAAAACCAAATCTGCCAGGAAAAGGAACCGGACATTTTTTCGGTGCCCTGCGTATTGATGCTTTTCAGCCGGCCAGCAACTTCAAAGTCGAAATGGACCGGTGGATAAAAACCTTCCGGGAGGCATCTCCGGCCAAAGGACAGCCTGAAGTAATGGTGCCCGGCGACCCGGAAAGAATAGCAGAAGAAAAAAACAAGAAAAATGGCATTGGTCTGCTGGAAAAAGTAAAAATTGAGCTGGAACAAATCTGCAAAGAAGAAAACATACCCTTCCCTTTATAATAAAAAAACTCACTTTTAGTGGTTTAATTAAACGGACGGTCGAGGTGGTGGGTGCGTCGGGTCAGTTTCAGATCCTGCAATACGGATGATTTAACGCGTATGGTCAGGTTATAGCTTTTTCGGAATCCAAAGGGTATCCAGTTAAGGGTCATTTCCCAGCAGTGCAGGTCACGGTAAAGGTTAACGGAGGTATAGGTAATCTCATTTCTTTCAAAATCATAGCCTGAACGAAAACCTATGCGCCAGTTTGGTGTGAGCGATACATCGCCTGAAAAAGACAGGTTTTGGACATAGGTCCTGTCAAATTCCTCTTCAACATGCCGGTAACGGGAATTATAGTTAAAAGAATAGGAAAACCTAAGAGACCAGGGAACCGTATAATCAACCCCATCCACCGGGGCTGCCATGGGCACCTCTTCACTTTCCATATCCGGAGGAACATCTCCGTTCATATCAAAACCATCCAAACCATTTCCGTGGGGTGATAATCCATTGCGATCGTTCATCCCTGTTCGCTGGGGGCCTCCGTTGGCTCCCCTGCCTCTTCCGTTGGCGCTGCTAAGGCTGTAATTAAAACTCACGTTCCAGCTGGTATTGTTCAGTTGCAGCAAACGTCCATCGGTATCCCACAAAAACCGGTCTATGTAGTTTCCAGCCTCATCCCTGGCATAAGGGGTCCAGGTACTGGAATACCTGACATCAAAATTGCCAAAAAGCCTGGTTGTTCCGCTCATTCTAATATCCGACCAGTTTAGTGAGTCAGGAATAAAGTCATAGCCACTGGAAATGGTAAAGTTGTCTACCAGGGCAATTTTTCTCGGTTCTGCATCCGGGTCCCTGCGGTTTCTTACCTTGATTTCCAGGTTGTTGGTAATGGAAAAATTCAGCATCCCGGAGCGATTGGCCTGGGGACCACGGTAAATAGCTCCTTCAAAAATGGAATACTGAACCTCCCGATCCTGGCTGTAGTCATAATAGGTCTGGTAATAATTCCAGAAAGGGTCGGCAAAATCAGGACGGTAACTGAAGCTAACATTCGGTGTGACCACGTGCCGCATGGCTTTTACCGGACCACGGCGAAACTGCATCATCCCAAAAAGCCGGGTGCTGATACCGGTACTAAAATTAAAGTCACGGGCTGCCCTGAATCCGGGAACGGTATCAGTTACCACCCGGCCCGAAGCATCCGGACCTGAAACCTGAATGCCATCAGGATCGTCCCATTCCCAATCACGGCGGATGGTGCTGAAGTACCAGCTTTCATTATAATTGACGCTGCTACTTATATTAAAGTGGTTAAGCACCTGCATGGAATGCGAAATGGGAATCCTGTGGTTGATCCCATGGCGGAACTCAGACCATACATCAGGAGTGAACAAAAGACTGTCGACCGTGCGCAATTCATTGCGGGCATTCATGGTGTAAGTCATGTTTATGTCCTCATACCATCGGCCAGAGCCTGTGCCCGGACCTCTTCTGAAAGGATTGAAACGGGCAACGCTAAAAGCCACCTCCGGAAGGGTAAGATCTACTGAATTGTTGATGGTATTCTGACTATGCCTGAGGTTTGCAGAAAAATTGTACCGGTTTGCCCAGTTGGCCGAATAGGAGATGTTGGAAGAAAATGTATTGGAAAGGTATTCCTCGTCCGAAACAGGATTAAATCGGGTTGACTCTGAACTCCCTGCATTTACATTGGCCCTGAAGGTGCTGTTGGGGCGGGCTTTGGGGTCCTGATTGTGGCTCCATACCACCCTGAAGTCACGGTTGCGCTGATAGCCCGGCAGGTTAGGCTCGCCGAAAACATTGATGGCGTATGTCAGATTAAACGAACCACTGAAGCGGTACCTTACGCGGTAGTCCGATCCAAGCCGGGCAGCCCAGCTTCCACGACTGTATATATCGCCACGTAATGAAAGGTCTATATATTCGTTAATACCCCAATAGAACCCTCCATTTTCAAGGTAAAAACCCCGGTTGGAACTTTCCCCGTATGAAGGAACCAAAATACCGGAGGCTTGCCCTCGGGTATTTGGGAAAAAACCAAATGGCAAAAACAAAGGTGTTGGCACATCGCGGATCACCAGAAAGGCAAAACTGGAAACAATCTTGTCATCGGGAATGATTTTGGCTCTCCGGAAACCAATATGAAAATGCGGGTCGGGATTATCGCAGGTGGTGTATTTTCCTTCGGAAACATGCACAATCTTGTTATCCTGCATTTTTACCACCTCCCCGTGCACATACCCATCGGCTTCTTCGGTCATTACATTGGTGGTACGCCCCCTTTGGGTATCAAAATTGTATCTTAATTCTTCGGATCGGAAACTTTGCGGTCCTTCGGTAAAAATCGGGTTTCCCCTGATGACACCCAGCGAGTCGGGTAAGCCTTTGGCAAACAGCTCATTTTTCCTGAAATCGATCTCGACAAAATCAGCTTCAAGGTGAATGTCTTCGTACTTTAGGTCTGCTTTTCCGTATAAAAAAACCTTACGGTTTCTCATATCAAAAAAAATCGAATCCTTTGCAGAATATTCCACTTTGGAGTCAAGGATAACACCGGTACCGGTATATCTTTCAGGCTCTTCAATGGTGTCGGGGGGCAAAGTATCCGGAACCATAACCTCCGGTTGAAGGTCCTCGGCAGGCAGAAGTGTATCGGCCGGCAAAGCCCGTTCATCCTGCCTTTCGGGAAGCAACAGGGTATCCTGTGCGGCAAAATGCCTGCTTTCCGGAAAAGATGCACCTTGTCCAAAAACCATTATGCTGGAAAAGGGAATTGCAAGAAACAGGATAAAAAACTTATATCCCAAGCTTGTAAGCAATTTATTTAGTATTATTTTTGTATAATAAGTTTCGCCGATTATCGTAATATTAGCAAAGGAAAACACCGGCAAAACTAATTAAAAATAGCGTATTTTTAAGTGAAACGTTTTATATTAATTTTTGGTATTGCAGGCCTGTTGATAAGCATCCCCTTTTGCGGGCTTGCCGATCGCAAAGGATTCGTTAATACCGTGGTGATAGACCCCGGGCACGGTGGTCGCGACCCGGGGGCAGTTGGCCGGCGTGCCAAGGAAAAGGATATTGCCCTGGCCATTTCCCTTAAGCTTGGTGAGTATATCAGGGAAAACATGGAAGATGTGGAGGTGATCTTCACCAGGAAAACCGATGAGTTTGTCGAGCTGTACCGAAGGGCACAGATTGCCAATGAAAATCAGGCCGATCTTTTCATCTCTGTTCACTGCAACAGCAGCCGTTCTCCCCATGCCAACGGGGCAGAAACCTTTGTAATGGGATTGCACCGCACACAGGCCAACCTGGAGGTTGCCAAAAAGGAAAACGCTGCCATTCTTTACGAGGACGATTACGAAGAAACTTACGGGGGATTTGACCCCAACTCCCCTGAAGCCCATATTATTTTTTCCCTTTACCAGAATGCATATTTGGAGCAAAGCCTTTCCATGGCTTCCCTTGTGCAGGACCAGTTCAGGGAGAGGGCCCGCCGCCCTGACCGCGGAGTTAAACAAGCCGGTTTTCTTATCCTTTATCACGTAACAATGCCGGGTATACTGGTCGAAACAGGCTTTTTAAGCAACCCCCGGGAAGAAGAATACCTGATGAGTGAATCAGGGCAGGCACATATTGCTTCGGCCATCTTCCGGGCTTTCAGAGATTACAAGGAATACCAGGATGGGCTGGCAAAAGCGCGTTTGCAAAACCTGACAGCTAATAGTCAATACGGTTCATTGTCCAACCTGGACGAATCACCGGTTCATTTGCCTTCAGACCAAACGGATAAGGCGTCACAGGAAAAGCCCTCCACACCATCATCTTCCCCTGCCAATAATTCTAAAATCAGTTTCAGGGTACAGTTTGCCTCTACCAGCGAAAAAAGACCTTTGGACTCCCCGGAGTTTAACGGGTTAAGAAATGTGGATTATTATTTCCACGAAGGCCTTTACAAATACACTGTTGGCAATGAGCCTACCCTGGAAAAAGCCGCAGAAATCCAGGCCGAAGTCCAGCAAAACGGATTTAAGGATGCTTTTGTTGTCGCTTTTTTGGAAGAAGAAAGGATTTCGGCGGCTGAGGCCATTCGCCTGCTAAAGGAAATGGAAAACAATCCCTGAATTTTAAATTAAAAAAATAAAGTATTGAAATTAAAACGAGAAGTTAAATTAGGCATACTGGGTGTAATCGCCCTCCTTGTTTTTATCTGGGGAATTAACTACTTAAAAGGACGGGACCTGTTTTCCAGGCAGCTTTCTTTTTTTGTGGTTTATGAGAAGGTTGACGGTCTTATTGAGTCCAGCCCGGTTACCCTCAACGGGGTTAAAATGGGGCAGGTAGACAGGATTTTTTTTCACCCTGACAGGTCGGGAAGAGTAGTGGTAGAATGCAGGGTAACCCCTCAGCTGGATATTCCCGACAACTCCATTGCCAGACTGGTGGGTGCGGATTTGCTTGGAACCCGGGAAGTAGAAATAACTCTGGGAGATTCACCCACCCACATCAGCAGTGGTGACACCCTTGCCGGAACTGTGCAAGCCACCTTACAGGAAGAAGTGAGCCGGCAAATGCTGCCATTTAAGCAGCAGGCAGAAAACCTGCTTGCCCAGATTGACACCGTACTTGAGGTGATACAGTTTATTTTCAGCGAAGAAACCCAGAAGGATATTACCGGAAGTATAAGCAGTATACGCCTTACCCTGGCCAACCTTGAAAAAACAACCGGAACGGTGGACAAAACCCTTGAAGAACAATCCAGCCGCCTGGCAACCATCATGGAAAATGCAGAATCCATCACCACCAACCTGAAAAACAACAACGAAGCCATCAACCGCATCATTGGCAACTTTGCAAACATCAGCGACTCCCTGGCCACCGCAAACATTGCCCAAACCATGCACGATGCCGGAAAATCCCTTCAGTCTTTTTCAGAAATCATGGAAAAAATTGAAAAAGGGGAAGGCTCAATGGGCTTATTGCTAAACGATGATGAGCTTTATAAAAACCTGGAGTCTTCTTCCAAACAATTGGACCTTCTGCTCGAGGACATGAAAAAAAATCCCAGGAATTATTTTAACATTTCCGTTTTCGGAAGATAAAAACCTTGCCGGACATGCCAAAAACCCTGATAAACGGGATAATGCTTTTTATTATCCTTGCCTTAAGTTTTGCCGTAAAAGCACAGGACAATGTTTTACCCGAAACTGCCCTCGACAGACAAATCCAATCCTTCCGGGAAGACCCCGTGATAAAACATGCCGGATGGGGCTTGTGGGTTAAGGAACTGGGCGCAGAAAACCCCCTGGCCTCCATCAACGAAAATTTATCCCTGGTGCCCGCCTCCAGCCAGAAAATCATTCCTACGGCCACCGCCCTTTTAATTTTTGGAAGCGATTTTCAATATCAAACCATCCTTCAGTATTCAGGAGAAGTGGACCGGAGAGGGGTACTCAAAGGCAATCTTTACATCAGGGGAAGCGGAGACCCTACCCTGGGTTCGGCCTCCATGGATGACTCCCTGGCCCTTCCCCGGGTTTTGGATTTTTTCATGAAGGCATTGAAGGAAAAAGGCATAAAAAGCATTGATGGACATATTATTGCCGATGAAACTGTTTTCGATGATGAAATGGTTCCCCGCAAGTGGCTTTGGGAAGACATTGGAAACTACTTTGGTGCAGGCTCAAGCGGATTTACCATAAACGAAAATGAATACACGGTATTTTTTGAGGCCGGAACATCCGAAGGTTCTCCGGCAAAAGTGCTGCGCACCGAACCGGAGGTTCACGGGATGAGATTTATCAACCAGGTAACAACCGGCCCAAGAGGGTCTGGTGACCAGGTATATATTTTCGGGGCACCTTTTCAAAGCGAACGTACCCTTACCGGTACCGTGCCACTTGGCAGTACGGACTTTCCTGTAAGGGGCTCTTTGCCCGACCCTCCCCTTTTCTTTGCCAATGCCCTGAAAGACCACCTTACCGCCAACAACATCCGTGTAAAGGGAGAAGCTTTTTCAATGCGCACGGCTCAAATCAGCCAGATTGCCACCACAGAAAGCCGGCAGGATATTGCTGCATGGCATTCTCCTCCCCTTTCCGCCATCGTGGAACGTACAAATATGATTAGCGTTAACACATATGCCGAAAATCTCATTAAAACCATAGGTTACCATTTTAGTGGAAAAGGAACCCTGGATGCAGGCCTGGAGGCAGTAAAAAAATTCTGGGAAGAAAAGGGGCTGGAATGGGACGGCATAAAGTTACATGACGGCAGCGGCCTTTCTCCTTCAAACAGGCTCACCGTAAAACACCTGGGATGGATGCTGGCTTTTATTGCAGAAGAAAAACAGTTTGAGCGCCTTTTGGAAAGCCTTCCCAAAGCAGGGCATAGCGGGTCCATCGCGCGACAGTTCAGGGGAACTCCCTCCGAAGGGGTATTGCGTGCAAAAAGCGGATTTTTAAGCAATGTCAGGTCTTATGCCGGTTACACCATCCTGGAAAATGGCAACAAGGCTGTTTTCGCATTCATCATCAATGACTACCACGGCAGCCCTGCTGCCATGCGCAATAAAATGGTTTTGCTCATGGATGCCATCACCCGACATCCGGGTACTGCCAACCATTAACAAACGCAGATATATCGAAGGTTTCTGCCCATGAAAATATTGGGTAAAAACATGGCAGGATTTAAAATATTATTATAATTTAGCAGCAAATGCCTATTAATTCTAAATAAAACAGTATAGTTATGCAAAACATAGACTGGGGAAAACTCCCTTTTGGATACTTTAAAACAGATTACAACGTACGCTGCTATTACCGCGATGGAAAGTGGGGAGAAATTGAAGTTTCTTCTTCCGAACAAATCAACATTCACATGGCAGCCACCTGTTTGCATTACGGACAGGAAGCTTTTGAAGGAATGAAGGCTTATCGCGGCAAGGATGGTAAAATCAGGCTTTTCCGCTGGGAGGAGAACGCCAAAAGAATGCGCAAATCTGCTGATGGCATTCTGATGGCCCAGGTACCGGATGAACTTTTCCATCAAATGGTTTCCAAAGCCGTTAAGTTAAACGAGCGCTTCGTTCCCCCATACGGGCATGGAGCAGCCCTTTACATCAGGCCGCTGTTGATTGGTACAGGGGTACAGGTGGGAGTTAATCCTGCCAAAGAATATCTGTTCATGGTGTTTGTAGGACCCGTCGGGCCTTATTTCAAGGAAGGCTTCAATCCGGTAAAAATGCAAATCGTGCGCGACTTTGACCGGGCTGCCCCTCTGGGTACCGGCCACATCAAGGTGGGTGGCAACTATGCCGGAAGCCTGCAGGCCTCTGAAAGAGCAAAAAAAGAAGGCTATGCCTCGGTAATCTTCCTGGAAGCCAAAGAAAAAAAATACATTGACGAAGCCGGGCCTGCCAACTTTTTTGGAATAAAAAACAACACCTACATTACCCCAAAATCCAATTCCATTTTGCCATCCATTACCAACATGAGCCTGATGCAACTTGCAGAAGACCTGGGCATGAAGGTGGAGCGCAGAGAGGTGCCGGTTGAGGAACTGGAAACCTTCGAGGAAGTGGGTGCCTGCGGTACTGCTGCCATCATCTCCCCCATCGGAACCATTGTTGAGAGAGAAAGCGGAAAAACTTATGAATTCTGCAAAGAAGGAAAAGCAGGACCCATGTCCACCAAATTGTACAAAAAACTGCAGGATATTCAATACGGCGAAGAACACGATACCCATGGATGGGTAAGCTTTGTTGAATAACAATAGTTTTCTTAAATAAAAAAGGCGTGCAGAAAATTTATCGCACGCCTTTTTTATTTTCTACAGGGAAAAGTCATTGCAAATTCCCTTACCGGAAATAGGGAGGTCAGTCTTCGTCTTTTTCATCCAGTTCGGCCAATACCGGGTTTTCTGTATAGACATCCTTTGGCTCTTTGACCATTGCCCAGGCGATGGCAGAAATGGCTACCGTAACCGCACAAATGATGAAAATGATGCTTTTATTTTCTGCATCATCCACCACTTCTCCAATACCAAAACTGGAAACAAACTGCGGCAAAACAACAGAAAGGTTAAACAGCCCCATGTACAAGCCCATTCTGGACTGGGGAATTTTCTGCGACATGATGGCAAACGGCAGGCTGATGGTTGCAGCCCATCCGATACCAACAACGGCCATCAGCAGATAAATAATCATCGGACTATAGCCAAAATACAAAACGCTTAAATAGCCGAAAGCCATAATGGCAATACTGAAGGTATGGGTTTTTACCCTTCCGAATTTTGCAGCAAGGGGTTCAAGTATTATTACCGGGATGATGGCAGCTACAAGGTTAAGGGAGAAAAAACTCCAGTTAACAATGCGGCCGATGGTATCATCAATTTCTTCGGCCCGTGCCGAATCAATTTCACCATTTTCAAGGGGAACCACCAGGGCCGGGTCAATATCCACATCGGCCAGTTCAGGCACCCTGAACCTTACAAAAGCAAACATATAAATAAACATGGTTTGTACACCCACCCAGGTAAAGGAATGAGCTGCCAGCACCTTTCTGAAACCGGTCAGTCCGTCTTTTTCCTTCGAAATTCCATCTTCCTTGCGGGTAAGGGTGTAAAACATCAGTGCAAAGGTCAGCACCAGGCAAAAAATCTCAAATCCATAGTTGGGAATTCTTGGAATTGCACCAAAGCGCGCCATGATTCCATAAATGGCATAAAGCAAAAATCCCCATAAAGGAAGAATGGTTTTCATGATTTCCACCAGGGAGGCATCGTTTCCTTTGGGCCTTTCGGTTTCTTCCTCAGCACCAGTACTGCTGTCCTTTTCGTCGTCCTTGCCGTAATATCCAAGCCTGCGGGGTTCCTTGATAAAGAAAGGAGGCAAAACGGAAAACAGGAATACCAGGATTACCCCGAAGTAAATCAGCACATAGTTATCCCAAACAGCACCTATAAGATAGGCCAATACCCCGAAAGAGCCCGATACAGTTTGCATCCAGGTGTAGCCTTTGGTTCTTGGCCGGCCTTCGGGAGTTACATCCGCGATGATGGAACGGGTGGGGTTAAAGCTAACGTTGATGGCCAGGTCGATGGTAAGCGATACCACTATGGCCACGCCCAGCACACCTTCCAGGCCCATGGATGCCTGTATCACCCCGATATTTGGCAGGGCAAGCAGACCCAGGGCGGCAAGCACCCCTCCAATCCATATGAAAGCCCTTCTCCGTCCGTTCCAAACCCATACATTATCGCTGATGATACCTATAATCACCTGCCCGATAATTCCGGCAAGAGGGCCCGTAGCCCAAACCAGGCCAATATCCCTAATTTCCAGGCCGTATTTGGTGCTTAACAGCCAGCTTAAAGCCGCAATCTGCACGGCAAGACCAAATCCCATGGCCGTGGCAGGAAGGCTTAATATTGCATAAAAGCTATTGGTCAGTTTCTTTTGAAAAGGAAGCATATCGTCAGTTTTTCAATAAAACAATCGGATTAATTACCTGGTTTGCCTTTTTGCCGGGATCTGAATGGTTTTTTTGGGCCGCCTTTGCCCCGGCTTTTTCCAAAACGTTTTTTTTGTCTTATGAAAGCCGGGCGCTCCGAGGGTTTATATTCGGGAGTTTTTCCAAGGCTTTCAGGAACTTCCATTTTGGGTATTTCCCTTTGCAGCATTTTTTCAATGCTGGCAAACCGTCTTTGTTCCTTTGGCCCGATAAGGGTGCAGGCCTTCCCCACCGACTCGGCACGCGCTGTCCGCCCAATGCGGTGCACATAATCTTCTGCATCTGCCGGTACGTTGAAATTGACCACCATTTCGATGTCCTCCACGTCTATTCCCCGGGAGATGATGTCGGTAGCGACCAAAACCCTGATTTTTCTGCTTTTGAAACGGTTCATCACAGCCTCACGCTCTTTCTGCTCCAGGTCGGAATGGATTTCCTCTACCCCAAGTCCGTTTTTTTTCAACTCCCGGCTCAACTGCTTCACTGCAGTTTTGGTTTCACAAAAAACCAGGATGCTGTTCAGGCGGTCGTCTTTTACCAGCTGCTTCACCATTGGGTTTTTCTGGTCATCATATAATACGTAAGCTTCCTGTTGAATCTTTTCCGGTGGTTTGGAAATGGCAATGTTGATGTCCAGCGGGTTTTGAAGGATTTTGCGGGCAAGCTGACGAATCTTATCTGGCATGGTAGCCGAAAACAATAAGCTTTGTCTTTTTTTGGGAAGGTAGGAAATGATTTTCAGAATGTCTTCATAAAAGCCCATGTCAAGCATTCTGTCAGCCTCATCCAAAACCAGGAATTGCAATTTTTCCAGCTTAACGTAACCAAGGTTTAGGTGACTAATCATCCTGCCGGGAGTACAAACCACCACATCAACCCCCCTGGTAATTGCGGTTTTTTCCTGCGCATAATCCGTACCTCCACCCCCTCCGTATATTGCCAGGGAGCTGACATTGGTAAAATAGGCAAACCCTTCTATATGCTGGGATATCTGTACGGCCAATTCCCGGGTGGGCACGATAATCATGGCTTTAATATCATCTTCCTGCGGCCCGTTGATGATCTGATGCAAAAGGGGAAGCAAAAAAGCTGCGGTTTTTCCGGTACCGGTCTGTGCGCAGGCTATCAGGTCCCGTCCATTTAGAATCTCGGGAATAACTTTCTGCTGCACAGGGGTGGCCGCCTGGTAATTCATGGCCTCAATCCCCTCCATGATGCGCTCGTCAAGACCAAATGCTGAAAAATCCAATGTGAAAAATATTTTTTGTGTTATTGAAGCGGGTTGCTTAAAGTATTGCGTTTTCTTTTAAAATACCAGCAAAGATATACAAAAATTAACTCACCTGAAGCTTTGCAAATCAAAACCTCCGGGGTTTTTCAGGCTGCTTACTGACTTTTTTTTGGCATTATTAATTTCATATTTTCCTTTTCCGGACCAGGAGTTTTCATGTGTTTTTTTCAACTGCTCATAAAAACCCTATTTTTACAAAAAAAAGCCATGGTATATCAATACATTCTGCATTCCCCCCTGGAAAGTGAAATTTCTGCAAAAAACAGATGGGAGCCTGTCCTGAAAAGCCTTTCAGGTAATGAAGGAATACCCCTAAAGGAAGCCGGTTGTTTTTCGGAAAAGGAGCAGCTTGAAAAAAAACTGATGACTGCAACCGAAAAACCTCTTGCCATGGTGCTGGTTATCGCTTCAGGCGGAACCGAACGCCTGGCCCAAACGGCAGCAACCCGGGCAAAATGTCCGGTTCTTTTGGTTTGTGACCATCAAAAAAATTCCCTGGCCGCTTCCATAGAAATCCATGCGGAAATAAAAAAACATCAACCGGTCAAGCTTCTATACATCAAAGACCGGGAAAAAGCCCGAACCGAATTCAATTCATTTTTCCGGGTAATCCATGCCCTTGAGCAGGTAAACCTATCACGTATAGGAATTATCGGAGAACCTTCGCATTGGTTGCTAACCTCCGATGGTTTGAATGGTTTTGGAAGCTTTCAAACCAAACTGGAAAAAATACCCATCAGGGAATTGCTGGAAAACTTTGAAAATATCAAAGATGCCGAAACCAAAAGAAAACTGGAGTCTATAAGAAAAACTTACGGAAAAATCAGCGTTTCTGATAAATCCCTGTCAGACTCCATAAAAGCTTATCTTGCAATAAAGAGAATCATAGAAAAATACAGGCTGAATGCCATTACCATAAAATGCTTTGATTTGCTGGAACATGGATTTACCGCCTGTATGGCCATGAGCTTTCTGAACGATGAAGGCCTTACCGCCGGGTGCGAAGGCGACCTGCATGCCGTTTTCAGCATGATTGCAGGGCAGCACCTCGGTGCAGGCCCGGTATGGATGGCCAACCCTTCTTCTATTGACCCGGAAGAGAATACCCTTACCCTGGCCCACTGCACCATTGCTTCCAATATGCTGGATAATCTTCAGCAGGCTGACCTAACTACCCATATGGAGTCTGACATTAGCACCGCCATCAGCGGTCCGTTAAAAAAACAGGAAGTTACCGTTTTTCGCAGCGGGGGGCGGTTCGAAGAAATCTGCGCCATTAAGGGTCTTATCATCGACACCAATATGAACAATCAGCAGTTGTGCCGCACCCAGGCTGTAATAAAATCCGAATCCCCGGTGAGTAAGTGGCTGGAACAAACCCCGGGCAATCACCAGGTACTGGTTTACGGCGACATACGGCCTTTGCTCAAAAGTTTCTGTGAATTCACAGGGTTAAAATATAACGAACCCGGATGACTTCTTTCCTGATACTTAAAGCATTTGAAGCACCATCTGTATGATAAGGCCGGTCAGAAACAATCCCCCGAACCTGCGATTGTGCACAAAAGCATGGGAA
>SLRE01000039.1 GCA_007131125.1 Bacteroidales bacterium
AAGTATGGATGAACTCACCGGTTTTAAGTTCGCAAACCTGGGCAATCATCATGGTCAGCAATGCATAAGAAGCAATATTAAAGGGAACCCCGAGGAAGATATCAGCACTTCTCTGGTATAGCTGGCATGAAAGTTTTCCCTGTGCCACATAAAACTGAAACATGACATGACAGGGAGCCAGGGCCATTTCCGGAAGCTGCCCCACGTTCCAGGCACTGATAAGTAATCTTCTGGAGTCGGGATTGGTCCTGATTTGATGGATCAACTCACTGACCTGGTCAATGTTTTTTCCCTGGTGCGGCCAGGTGCGCCACTGGGCACCGTATACCGGGCCAAGGTCTCCATTGGCATCGGCCCACTCATCCCATATGGATACCCCGTTTTCCTTTAGATACCTGATGTTGGTATCTCCTTTCAAAAACCAGAGCAGCTCATGGATGATGGACCTCAAATGAAGTTTTTTGGTCGTTACCAGGGGAAATCCTTCGGAAAGATCAAAACGCATCTGGTAGCCAAAAACACTGATGGTTCCGGTGCCGGTACGGTCATCTTTTTTAACTCCGTTAGTCAGCACATGATCCAGAAGTTTAAGATATTGCTTCATGGCAATAAAGGTAACAATGCTATCCGGCTTTTCAAAAAAATTAGCCCAGTATCATCCCAACAATGGTTGCACTCATCAACCCGGCCAATGTTCCGCCGAGCAGGGCCCGCATTCCGAATTTGGAGAGCAGAACTTTCCGGGTGGGTGCCAGGGAACCGATACCCCCGATCTGGATTCCGATGCTGGCAAAATTGGCAAACCCGCAAAGCAGGTAGGTAGCCATGATGATGGATTTGGGATCGGCAAAAGCTCCGGCTTCCTTCAGTTCAGCAAGGCTTACGTATCCTATGAATTCGGTCATGATGATCTTTTCTCCCAGCAACCTTCCCACAAGAGTGATGTCGGGAAGGCTGACCCCGATGAGCCACATGATGGGGGCAAAGGTATATCCCAGGATAAATTGCAGGGATAACTGATCGTAGCGGCCGTCTGTGGCTTCTGCAATTAGGGGGTTGAGGTTGGCAAAATCACCAATCCTGCCTACAATGAAGTTAAACATGGCAATGAAAGCAAGAAATACCAGGAGCATGGCGGCAACGTTGGCGGCAAGCCGCAAACCTTCACCGGCTCCGTTGGTAATAGAGTCAAGGATGTTGTCACCGATCTTGTCTTTGGAAATTTCCATGGTCTTGTCCACTTCCTCGGTTTGAGGATATAAAACCTTGGTAACCACCACAGCTCCCGGTGCAGCCATGATGGAAGCAGCAAGCAGGTGCTGTGCGAATATCAGCCGTTGCACGGGGTCGTCCCCTCCAAGAAAACCAATGTATGCAGCCAGTACTCCCCCGGCCAGGGTTGCCATGCCCCCGGTCATTACCAGCAAAATCTCCGATTTGGTCATGTCGGGCAGGTAGGCTTTGATCATCAGGGGAGATTCGGTTTGACCAAGAAATATATTTCCTGCTACCGACAAACTTTCTGCCCCTGAAAGCTTCATGGCTTTTGACATAAGCCAGGCCAGGCCGTAAACAATTTTCTGGATAATGCCCAGGTAAAACAGCAAACTGGTAAGGGCAGAGAAAAAGATAATGGTTGGAAGCACCTGGAAAGCAAAAATATAACCAAATCTTTCGGTATCCAGAAACCCTCCGAAAAGAAAATCTGTTCCGGCTTTGGTGAAATCAAGGATCACCACGAATACCGAACCAACTATTTCGAAAAAGTATTGAACCGCCGGCACCTGCAGCACTCCAATGGCCAGTAAAACCTGTGCAGACAAACCAATGCCCACAACTTTCCAGGAAATGGCCTTGCGGTTGGTACTGAAAATCCAGGCAATACCAATCAGGACAAACATTCCCAGCAGGCCCCTTAATATGGACATGATCCCGAAAGCGTACTCATGCAAATCAACGGGGGTGTATTCCAGGGTATAAATGTAGTTTTCATCGGAAAGTACCAGCCGGTCTTCGGTTAATTCCTCCACGATAAAAATTATGGGTTCCTCATCAACCTCCAGGGACTCCCGCGAATGAACCGCAATCAGCTCTCCCTTGTGAAAATATTTCAACATGGGGGTGCCGTCTTCAACAAAATAAAGCACCGAATCCACCTCAAGAGAGCGGTCGGTTAGTTCCGGAATCAACTGCAGGGTATCTCCAACTCTTGACCAGGTTCCCCGCGTTTCAATATCAAGGAATTCCGATTTAAGTGAATAGGTCTTTTCTTCTTCTGCTTCCACAAGCGAAAGGGTATCTCTTTCCGGCCGGGCAACTATTTCTCCCGTGCTCTTGTCTGTCACTTCCTCAAATGCCCATAATCTGGAAAGTTCTGTAAAAGCCTGCTGACCATTTGCCTCATTGCTGAAAATTAACAGAAAAACCGGTAAGAAAACCAGCAAAGACAATCTGAAGGTAATCGTTTTCGGGTCCATAAATTTATTTTTAGGGTAAAGTCCTGTCTTTTTTTCAAAATTCCATAACGACAGAACCCGGAAAAAAACTTAAAGAACCGCCCCTGAGGACTGGGATTGATTTGGTTAAGGTAAGCTGATCTCCCTCAAAAGGCAGGTTGCAAACCTATTAATTTTTTTCAAAGACAGGAAAAATAAATGAAAGAATTTTGGGAAAGGACAGGTGTTATTTCTTTTTCTTGCGGGATTTCCTTTTGTTGATCTCGTCCCGGATGCTGGAGGCTTTTTCATAGGCTTCCTGGTCGATGGCCGCCATCAGCATCTTTTCAAGCTCTTTGGTTGAAAGTTTGGAGAATTCACCTTCTTCCAGATCTTTTTCTTCAATGGTTTCTTCCGGCTCAATGGGTTTTTCTTCGTCCTGCAAAACAATGCCGGCACTGCTCAAAATATTTTCATAGGTGTAGATGGGGCACTTAAACCTGACGGCAATGGCAACAGCATCCGAAGTCCTGGAGTCAATCTCCACCTCCTTTATCCCGTCAAAGCAAATCAATTTGGCAAAGAATATGCCTTCGCTGAACTTGTAGATGATTACCTCGGAAATGGAGATGTTAAAGGTGGTGGCAAAGTTTTTAAACAGATCATGGGTGAGGGGGCGACTGGGTTTCATCTTTTCCAGCTCTATGGCAATGGCCTGGGCCTCAAAACTCCCGATAATGATGGGAAGTCGTCTTTTTTCTCCTGATTCGCCTAATATTAGGGCATATGCACCTGACTGGGATTGACTGTAAGATATACCTAAAATTTCGAGTTTTATTTTCTCCATTTGCTCCTAACCTTCAAATTGAAAAATTTCCGGACTGTTTACAATTTTCCCGCTTGGTTTAATACAAAAATACTGATTTTTATTACAATTGCATATTTCTGTCAGGGATTTTACCCGTGGGTAAAGGTTTTGCAATCCTGAACCACATAGCCGTTCATTCGAAAAATGAAACAACTCCTTTCCTATATCAAAGGTTTTCATCCGGGTTTTGTTCGGTATTGTGTGAGCTTAATTTTTGCCTGCCCCTCCGGAAAAGAAGCATAATTCGTTGCCAGGCAATGAAATAGGACCTAATGGTTTTGTAAGCCTTATTTCTCAGTGGCTGAATTAAGGTTTGTCGCATATTAATTGCGG
>SLRE01000127.1 GCA_007131125.1 Bacteroidales bacterium
CCTGCAGGTGATCACGGCAACTGTTATAGGGGCTGCACTTCCACTGGTGGTCAAACGTCTTGGGGGTGACCCTGCCGTTGCCGCCAGCCCCGCCATTACCACGGCCGTTGACATTACCGGACTTCTCCTCTATTTTGGAGTGGCTACCATGTTGTTTTTTTAAATAAAACAGAAGAGACAATTTTTGAAGAAACCTGAAAACATTGCAATAAAAAAGCGACTACCCATTCAAGAGTAGCCGCTTTTTTTGTCTGCCGGTGAAATGAATTACTTCTGGTAAATCATTTTGCCGGTATGGGATTCTCTTCCGGCTGTAATGCGGAACATATAGATACCGGTTTTCATTCCGGACGGCGTCCAGGTAACCCTGTGATTGCCTTCACTCATCATCTCATCTTTTATTACGTCAACCACCTGTCCAAACATATTCAGAATCTCAATCCTTACATTGTTCTCACGGAGAAGTGCGAACTCAATGTTGGTGCTGTACCTGAATGGATTGGGGTAACTTGGGTAATAAATACCGCTTTGATTGGTTGAATAAATGCTACTGGTGAAGTGCAGGTTGGAAATATTCACCTCAAAATCGCTCAGGATGCTGCCATTTCCAATGGGGTTGAATATCACAGAAATGATATCCTCTGCCGTGAATCCCGGCTCTCCCTCTGCTGTTACCAGGTCGCGGAAGTTGATACGGTAGTCCCTAGGCTGTGACCGGAGTGAAATAACCGTACGGTATTGCTTATGCCATCCATTAACTCCTTTTTTGGCCAGCATTACCTCGGTATCTCCCTTACCGGAAGCTGTAAAAGCAATCTGGTCATACTCCGTCATGTCGTAGGGCAGGGTTCCGGGGCCAAGCCTGCGGAACATGGAAGCCCAGGTTCTGACCTGTCCGCTGAATGAAGCATCGCGCTCCACATTGTAGCTGCGGTCGAGCAGGGTTCCTGTTTCCGGCTCTGTGCCAAAGTACTCTACTACTGCATTGCCGGGATCGTAATCAAACATCCAGGGACCGTCAGCGTAATACAGCACATCCATAGCGTTGTCCTTGTTGTTGGTTATCGAAAATCCGGCGTCGAAAATGTATCCGATGGGCACTTCCACATGAGCTTCAGGCGTGGTGGGAATGTTTACATTGATTTCGAACCATTCACGCTCACCATTTTCAACAACAGCCCTTGAGCCGTAAATCTTGATGCGGTCTGCCCCGGCTTTATTTACAATATCCAGCAGAAGCCTTCCGTTGCGGTATTCCCCGGACTTCACAAATACCTGGGGAATCCGGGGGATGTGATCCTCATTTTTGAAGGTCAGGCTTCCTGTAGTTTCCATTTCTTCCAGAATGTCTTCTACCAATTCCCTGGTAAACTGTGGGGTTACAGACCAAACCTGGAAGTTGAAAATGTTGCTGCTGTTATCGCGAACATTGTACTCCTCATTGTGCCAACGGTTGTCAATGGTAAATCCATTGAGTGTGCGGGTGGCAATGAAGCTTACCGAGTAATCCACATATCCGTTGGGATGTACCAGTTTGGACAGGATGAATTTTTGTCCTGCAATTTCAATGTGCTGTATGCTCTCGAGGGTCGCCCCGGTCAAACGGTCACAGATTACTTTGGTGTGCTCGTATACAGCCTCTGCACCGGTGGCAATGGCCAGAATGGCTGCCCGGCGACTGTTATCCTCCTGAAGGTAATCCACTGCAAATATCTCCTGTGCATTGGTGATACCAATGAGGTCAGAAGGAGTGGAGATGAAAGCAGAAGTATTGGCCGGCCCATGCTCAGGGATGAAATAGCTGATGCCGGTTGCCTCCTGTCCTGTTGTGCGGGCGGTAATGGTTTCTCCTACAAGCATGTCGAGGTGAGAGAAGGACTGCATTTGCATTTGCCTTTGGGCTTTTTCAATGAAGTTGCCTTCCACCAGCCTGCGGTGATGGCGCAGAGCAATCTGCGAAGCCATATTGCCGTCACTTTCAATTCCTCCGTCATCTCCGCCTGATGATTCATTCATGGATACCCCAACTGTTGCGCAATCATTGGCAGGGTTGCTATCAGGCTGATCCACTGCAATGATACAGGCAGTATTGTCACCGGAATCTGTTACAATGGCTTCAATAACAAGGTCAGTGGAGGTACCTGCAGGAACCATTCCCACATCCCATACCCCGGTTACCGGGTCATAACTTGTGCGCGTATGTCCCTGGTATTGGAAAATGTCAGGCAGAAGGTTCAATACCTGCACACCTGTGGCATCTATTGAATTGCTGAAGTTTGTCAGTGTAAGGGTAAAGGTTACCACATCCAGGGAGTCGGGGGTGGGGTTGTCCACAACAAGCTCCAGTCCAAGATCCAGCATCTGGTCGGGCTGGGTCACCTCGAAGGTTTCTTCAGCCGTACAACCATTGTCATCGGTAACGGTAAGGGTATATTCACCTGCCGGAAGGTCGAAAATGTCAGGGGTGGTTTCTCCGTTGCTCCAAAGATAGGTGTAGGGCGGGGTGCCGCCGGTAACGGTGGTCTCAATGGCACCGGTTTCTTCCCCATAATTTTCAACATGCGTTATTTCTGCTGTTATTTCAATGGCATCAGGTTCAACAACCTCGATATCCTCCAGCACCAGTTCACAGTCGTATTCATCGGTGATGGTTACGCTGTAAATTCCGGCCGGGATGTCCACCAGGTCCTGCGTTGTTTCCCCGTTGCTCCAGAGGAAGCTGAAGTTTCCGGCACCTCCGTCAACAGTAATGGCAATAGCACCATCTGATGCTCCGTGGCATGAAACATCGGTTACTTCGTAAGATGCGGTAATTGCATCGGGTTCAACAACCTCAATATCTTCAAGTACCAGTTCACAGTCGTTTTCATCTGTGATAGTCACACTGTAAATTCCGGCCGGGATGTCTGTCAGGTCCTGTGTGGTTTCACCATTGCTCCAGAGGAAACTGTATTCCCCGGTTCCGCCTTGTACGGTAAGGGCAATGGCTCCATCTTCCGCACCATAGCAGGAAAGATCGGTTACCTCATATGTTGCGGTAATTGCATCGGGTTCAACAACCTCAATGTCATCCAGCACTAATTCACAGTCGTTTTCATCGGTGATGGTCACGCTGTAAATTCCTGAGGGGATGTCTGTCAGGTTCTGGGTGGTTTCACCGTTGCTCCAGAGGAAGCTGAAGTTTCCGGCACCGCCGTCAACAGTAAGGGCTATGGCTCCATCTGATGCTCCATGGCATGAAACATCGGTTGCTTCGTAAGATGCGGTAATTGCATCGGGTTCAACAACCTCAATGTCCTCCAGCACCAACTCACAGTCGCTTTCGTCTGTAATGGTCACGCTGTAAATTCCTGAGGGGATGTCTGTCAGGTTCTGGGTGGTTTCACCATTGCTCCAGAGGAAGCTGTATTCCCCGGTTCCGCCTTCCACGGTAAGAGCAATGGCTCCATCTTCCGCACCATAGCATGAAAGATCGGTTACCTCATAGGTTGCGGTAATTGCATCGGGTTCAATAACCTCAATGTCATCCAGCACCAGTTCACAGTCGTTTTCATCGGTAATGGTCACGCTGTAAATTCCGGCGGGAATATCCACCAGGTTCTGGGTGGTTTCACCATTGCTCCAGAG
>SLRE01000129.1 GCA_007131125.1 Bacteroidales bacterium
CCCCTTATGCCGATGTTGTGCTTCCTGCCACAGCCTTTTCCGAGAAAGAGGGGACTTTTGTAAACAGCGACCGCCGGGTGCTGAGGGTCAGAAAAGCCGTGGAAGCTCCCGGACAGGCCCGTCAGGACTGGAAGATTGTGGCAGAAATTGCCCGGCGCATGGGCAAACCCCTGGGCAGCTACCAGAACGAAAGCGAGATATGGGACGAGATCGCAAAAACCGCCCCCATTTTTGCCGGTATTTCTTACGACCGCCTGGAACATGAAGGCATTCAATGGCCCTGTCCTGAGAAAGACCATCCAGGCACGGCCACCCTGTTTGAGGAAAAATTCAACACCCCTAGCGGACTGGGCAAGCTGCACCCTGTGGATCATGTCGAACAGACCGAACGGGCAAGTGCAAAGTACCCCTTTATTCTCAATACCGGCCGCATCCTTTACCAATACCATTCTTCCACCATGTCGCGCCGCAACCAGGCACTGAACGATTTTGCCAACGAAGCCTACGTTCTTATCCATCCTGATGATGCACAAAAATGCGGTTTTTCCGAAGGCGACCTGGTAAAGATAGCATCCAGAAGGGGAGAAATTGAATCGGTGGTGCGCCAAAGTGAGGAAGTACTCAGGGGAGAACTCTTTATGCCCTTCCATTATGCCGAAGCACCGGTAAATAAACTCACAAGGGATGAGCTCGACCCCTACTCCAAAATTGCACCTTTTAAAATTTCGGCAGTAAGGCTGGAGAAAATTTAATCACATAGATTAACTTTCTGGTTAATATTCGGGCTTTGCAAGGGTTAACAGGCCTTTCATACCTCTAAATTACGTTTGAGGTTTTATTCTCATAAAGAAAAACCGGTTTTTCAATCCATGGCAAAACAAACGTCTTTTTCCCTTAGCGGGCAGATTGTGGATGTGGTCAACCGAAAGATCATCCCCGGTAAAGTATTTGTCCGCGATGGAAAGATTTCCGCAGTTGTTGAAGACCCTATGGCAAAAGGCCCATGGATAATGCCCGGGCTGATTGATGCCCATGTACACATTGAGAGCTCCATGCTGATCCCATCGGAGTTTGCGCGATTGGCCGTGGTGCACGGAACGGTGGGAAGCATTTCCGACCCTCACGAGATTGCCAATGTGCTTGGGCTGGAGGGGATTGAGTTCATGATCCGCAACGGCAAAAAATCCCCTTTCAGGTTTTACTTTGGGGCTCCCTCCTGCGTACCTGCCACAACCTTTGAATCATCAGGTGCAGCGATCGGCACTAAGGACATCGGTTCTCTTCTGCAGATGGAAGAAATCCGTTACCTGGCAGAAATGATGAACTTTCCCGGGGTGATTCATGGCGATAAGGAAGTGACAAAAAAAATTGATCTCGCCAAAAAATATGGCAGGGTGATCGACGGTCATGCTCCCGGACTGACGGGGCCTGAACTGAAAAATTATGCAGCGGCAGGTATCACCACCGACCATGAATGCTTCACAAAGGAAGAAGCCCTTGAAAAGATCGCTTTGGGCATGAAGATACTGATACGGGAGGGTAGCGCTGCCAAAAACTTTGATGCGCTGATCGGCCTTATGGCTAACCACCCGGAATCCCTGATGCTTTGCTCTGACGACAAACATCCCGACGACCTGATCAAAGGCCATATTAACCAGCTGGTGAAAAAAGCCCTGAAGCAGGGTTACGATCTGTTTGATGTGCTTCGCTCTGCCACATTAAATCCCAAAGTCCATTACGGTCTTTCCAACGGCTTGCTGCAACCCGGAGACCCGGCCGATATGATGGTGGTGGATAACCCCGGAGATTTTAACGTGCTGCAAACTTTTATTGAAGGAGAACTTGCAGCGGAAAACGGAAAGTCATTTTTGCATGCAGTAAAAGAAGATACTCCCAACCGCTTCTTTTGTAAGCCCGTGAGCCCGGCACAACTGCATGTGCCTGCCAGGAGCGACAAGATAAAGGTTATTCAGGCCCTTGATGGTCAGCTTATCACCAAAACAAAAATCCTTTCCGCCAAAACCGAAGGCGAAGCGCTGGTTTCTGAACCGGAGCGCGATATTCTGAAGCTGGTTGCCCTGAACCGCTACAATGCCGGTTCAAAACCCTCGGTAGCTTTTTTAAACGGTTTCGGGTTGAAAAAAGGGGCCATAGCTTCAACCGTGGCCCATGACAGCCACAACATCCTTGCTGTTGGTACCAATGACCGCGACCTGTCAAGGGCCATCAACCTGCTGGTGGAAAACCGCGGAGGCATTGCCCTGGCAAACGGTGACAAGGAAAACATCCTTCCATTGCCTGTAGCAGGCATCATGACCCACGAAGACGGATATAAAACCGCCATGCTTTACCAGAAGCTGGATAAAGAAGCCAAGGCCCTCGGTAGTCCACTTGCCGCTCCTTTCATGACACTCTCCTTTATGGCCCTGCTGGTGATACCCGAACTAAAACTCAGCGACAAAGGCCTTTTTGATGCCAAATCTTTTGAGCTAACCAGCCTATATGTTGAATAGTTTTTCTGGTAAACAGGCAGGAAGGTCTGATTTTTACCACATTGAGGAAAAGGTAAGACCGGAAAGCAAAACCGAAGAAACCACGGCTCACTGAAACTTTTGGCAGGGCCTTTGAGTACAGCAGTTTAAGAAGTCGTGCAGGCATAAATACCCTTGGCTCCGGGAAAATCCTTAAATTTGTGGTAAACCAACCACAGCCATGTCTGCCGACAAAGACCATAAGGACAAAAACTCTTCTGCCTTAAAAGTAAATCAGGGCGTTAACCAGCCGTCTTCCATCAACGAAAATGCGGCCAGTGCTTTTCGCTCACGAAAGAAAACGGAGCTTGGGGTAGAAGATTATGTAGAAGGCATCCTTAAAGGGGACCGCATCCTGTTAAGCCGTGCCATTACCCTTATTGAAAGCGCCCTGCCGGCCCATTACGAACTGGCACAGAAAATCATTGAGCAATGCATGCCCCATTCGGGCAACTCTTTAAGGGTAGGCATTACCGGGGTACCAGGGGTGGGAAAAAGTACTTTTATTGAAGCCCTTGGCAAATACCTTACCGGCAACGGACATCATATAGCGGTGCTGGCTGTTGATCCTTCCAGCGAAATTTCCAAAGGAAGCATTCTGGGTGACAAAACCCGCATGGAACAGCTGGCGGTTGATGACAAGGCCTTTGTTCGTCCTTCTCCTTCGGCCGGGTCATTGGGCGGAGTAGCACGCAAAACACGAGAAATCATTATTTTATGCGAAGCCGCAGGTTATGACACCATCCTTGTGGAAACCGTAGGCGTTGGACAATCGGAGGTGGCCGTTCACTCCATGGTGGACTTTTTTCTTTTGCTGATGCTGGCCGGAGCCGGTGACGAGCTCCAGGGAATCAAACGCGGCATTATTGAAATGTGTGACGGCATGGCAATCAACAAGGCCGATGGTGACAACCTGAACCACGCCAAAACCGCCCGCTCTCAATATGAAACTGCACTCCACCTTTTTCCGCCTCCACCAACGGGATGGAAACCCCGGGTTGAAATTTGTTCTGCCCTGGAAAAAACCGGGATTGAAGAAGTCTGGGCCATGATTCAGGAGTACGAAACCCTGCTGAAGCGCAATCGCCA
>SLRE01000087.1 GCA_007131125.1 Bacteroidales bacterium
CCTTATGAGCCGTCTATATCGGATGCCTTTAAAATCAATGAAAATCCCATAATAGACGACACCCTGCAGGTGGATATCAATTTTGATTATTCCATTTTCCCGAAAAAGATCCTTACCCGGTTTGAAGTGGAACCCATTTCTGCTGCCCGCATGCGGGGAGAGCCATTGACCAAACTTTACCGGGGCCTGGTAAAAGGAGGTCTGGGGAATTACTCAACCCCTTTCTTTGAGGCAAGATACAACACCCTTCGCTCCAACGAATATGCCCTGGGAGTAAATATTAAACACATCTCCTCTTCCGGGCAAATAAAGGACTACCAACACAGCGGCTATAGCGACAACCTGGCACAGCTTTACGGAAAAAGGTTTTTCCGGAATCACACCCTGGATGCCGATTTGAACTTTGAGCGAAATGTGGTTCATTACTATGGTTTTCAGCGGGATGATTTCCTGGATCAGCCCATCCTGCTCGACTCCATTGATAACCTTTCCAACAGGGATATCCGTCAGCGGTTTAACCGCTTTACAACCAGCATTGGCTTTGGCACCCACCATGCCGATTCTGCAAGGCTATCCCATCAGTCCGGTTTTTCTTACAATTACACAGGCGACCGTTACAATGCAGATGAGCATCATCTTTCATTCAGCGGAAGTCTTGGGCGCGAGTTGTCTGCCGATCCTATTGGGCAGGCCAGACAGCAATACTTCAGCCTTAAGCTTGGTGCAGAGTATTTTAACAACCGCACCCCCCGCGATACGGCCGGAACCGGCATCATCACCATTCATCCGCAGTTGTATTCTGATTATGGTCAGTTCCGGTTTCATGTAGGTCTGGATGCTTCGGTACAATCCGATACCACGTCCTATATAAGGTTTTACCCGCAAATTGGCGGAGAGGTTGATATCATCCCAAAAGTGCTTATTGCCCATGCCGCTTTATCCGGAGGACTTGAAAAGCACAGTCTTCATTCTTTGACCCAAACCAATCCCTTTATCAACACCGCCATACCCTATGCCTTCATGAACCGGAAATACGAAATCGGAGGCGGGCTCAAGGGATCCTTAAGCAACTATGCTTCCTACAACATTTCTCTGAACAGCACCGCCATTGACAATTATCCGTTTTTTGTCACCGATACCACCACGGCCTTCAACAACCAGTTTGCCATGGCCTATGACGACATTCGCCGGTTTAATTTTCGTACTGAAATACTTTCCAAATGGGGCGAGCGTCTGAATGTAAGGCTGGCAGGCGACTTTTTCCAGTACAGCCTTGACGAGGAAATTGAGGCCTGGCATACTCCTACCCTTCAGCTATCCCTGAATGTAAAATACAACATCCAGAACAAAATCATCCTTACGGCTGATGCTTTTGCCCGCAACTCTACCTATGGAAAAATATTTGACGAGGAAGGAACACCCCGTGCGGAGGAAATCCATGGTTTTCACGTGGACACCAATTTTGGCATAGAATACCGCTATACCAGGATTTTGTCGGTATTCTTCAATTTCCACAATGTTCAGAATCAGCCACTTGAAAGGTGGCTGAACTATCCTTCCCAGCGTTTTCAGTTTATGGGCGGGGTTACTTACGCTTTTTAAAAATCAGAAACCATTATCAAGGCTTTTTCCACACTTACCAACAGCCAACCCGAAGCCTTCCGGAAACCCTGTTTTACAACCAGTTAAACAGGGTTTCTTTGTTAATAAAATTAAGCCTTTCAGAGGGTAGTAAATGGTCAAAAAACCGCCAAAAAATCGTACCTTTGCATGTTACTAAAAAATTCAAGAAAAAATGAGCGAACCCATTAAAGCTGAAGATATTAAAGGGCCTCTTTACGATGCTGCAAGCATTCAGGTATTGGAAGGTCTGGAAGCTGTAAGGAAAAGGCCTGCCATGTACATTGGTGATGTAGGCAGCAGGGGGTTGCACCACCTGGTTCATGAAGTGGTGGACAATTCCATTGATGAAGCCATGGGAGGTTACTGCGACCTGATCGACATCGTGATCAACGAAGATGGTTCCATTACTGTTGTTGACAACGGGCGGGGAATTCCCACAGACATACATGAAAAAGAAGGCCGCAGCGCCTTGGAGGTTGTTATGACCGTGCTGCACGCCGGAGGAAAATTCGACAAAGATACCTATAAGGTTTCCGGAGGTCTGCATGGAGTCGGGGTTTCATGTGTTAACGCCCTCAGCAGGCACATGATCGTTGAAGTGCACCGCGACAACAAAGTCTTTGTGCAGGAATACAAATACGGAAAGCCCCAGTTTGAAGTGAAGCAGGTTGGAGAAACCGACATTACCGGCACCAAGATTACTTTTACTCCTGATGAAAGCATTTTTCAGACCACAGAATTCAGCTATGACATCCTTTCCGGACGTATGCGCGAATTGGCTTTTCTGAATAAAGGCGTAAAAATGTGCATTACCGACATGCGCCAGCGCGATGAAAACGGACAGCCTGTAAAGGACGTATTTTTGTCGAATGACGGATTGAAAGAGTTTGTGCAATATCTTGACGACAACCGTGAGAAGCTGGTTGACGAGCCCATTTATATGAACTCCGAAAAAACGGGCATACCGGTGGAGGTTGCCATGCAATACAACTCTTCGTTTACCGAAAACCTTCAATCCTACGTAAACAATATCAACACTATTGAGGGGGGCACCCATCTGGCAGGATTTCGCAGGGCTCTGACCCGCACCCTGAAAGCCTATGCCGAAAAATCGGGCATGCTTTCCAAATTGAAATTCGAGATCAACGGAGATGATTTCCGTGAAGGACTTACTGCAGTGATTTCGGTTAAAGTTGCCGAGCCCCAGTTTGAAGGGCAAACCAAAACCAAACTTGGCAACTCCGAAGTAAGCGGAGCCGTTGATCAAACGGTAAGTGAAATGCTCTCCTATTACCTGGAAGAGAATCCAAAAGCCGCCAAAACCATTGTCAACAAAGTAGTGTTGGCTGCAACCGCCCGGCATGCTGCCAGAAAGGCAAGGGAACTGGTACAGCGAAAAAGTGTGCTCTCCAGTACCGGTCTTCCCGGAAAACTTGCAGACTGCTCTGAGAAAGACCCCGCCAAATGCGAAATCTTCCTGGTGGAGGGTGACTCTGCAGGGGGTACCGCAAAACAGGGTCGCGACAGGAACTTCCAGGCCATTCTGCCCCTGAGGGGAAAGATCCTCAACGTTGAAAAAGCAATGCCCCACAAGATCTTTGACAACGAAGAAATCAAAACCATATTCACGGCCCTGGGACTTTCCATTGGAACCGATGACGACTCCAAAGCCCTGAACCTGGATAAGTTAAGGTATCACAAGGTTATTATCATGACGGACGCCGATGTGGACGGAAGCCACATTGCCACACTCATTCTTACTTTCTTTTTCCGCTATATGAGGGAAATGGTCGAACTGGGCAACATTTACATTGCTACTCCCCCATTCTACCTCATTAAAAAAGGAAAAGAGGAACGGTATGCATGGAATGAGGAAGAACGCAAGCAGATCGTTTCCGAATTATCCAAAGATGGAAAAGAGTCCGGCATTCACATTCAAAGGTACAAGGGTCTTGGTGAGATGAATGCAGAACAGCTCTGGGATACCAC
>SLRE01000020.1 GCA_007131125.1 Bacteroidales bacterium
AGGCAGGTCAGATATCTGCAACATAGGATTGGTCATGGACTCGGTATAAATCATTTTGGTGTTGGGGCGAATGGCTTTTTCCACCTCATCCAGCTTGGAAATATCCACAAAGGAAACCTCTATGTTGAATTTTTTCAGGTAGTTGGAAAGAAAAGCAAAGGTGCCTCCATAGGTGGTGATGCTGGATACCAGATGATCACCGGCATTGCACAGCTGCAAAATGGTGGTGGTGATGGCTGCCATACCTGAAGCGGTGACCCATGCCGATTGCGTGCCTTCCATTGCAGCAATGGCGTCAGCAAGGTATTTGTTGGAAGGGTTCCAGTGGCGGGAATACAGGAAACAACCCTCTTCTTCTCCCTGGAAAGTATCCACCATGGTTTTGGCTTCCATAAAGGTATAGGTAGCCGAATCGGTAATGGAAGGATTTACATCCCCGAACTCTCCAAACTGGAGAAGGTCCTGAATGCTGGATGCGGGATCAAATTTCATTTGCAGTTTTTTTTAAAATTTCAGGTAATCAAAATTGTACTGCAAAAGTATTAAATTTTTTGAAATTTTGGATAATTTGGCAAAAATTTTTTAAAAAATTTCAATAACCATAACAATATGTAACCAAAAAGTGTTATTTTTGTGTTAAATTTATTAAAAGCAATATGTTTTATGGAAAAAGGCTTTCAAATTGACAGTACAGATAAAAAAATTCTTGAAATTCTTTCAGCCAATGCCCGTATGCCGTATCTTGAAGTGGCCAGGATGTGTGGCATCAGCGGAGCTGCAGTACATCAGAGGGTGCAGAAACTCATGGATGCCAAAGTAATTAACGGCTCTCAGTTTTTTCTCAACCCCAAAGGCCTTGGCTACAATACCTGTGCTTTTATAGGCATACAGGTAAATCTTACCCCAAGCAGCACCCACGAAAAAGTTTTTCAAACCATCAAGGAAATCCCTGAAATTGTGGAATGTCACCACATTTCCGGAAAATATTCCTTGTTTGTCAAGGTTTTTACCAAAAACAACGAGCACCTTAAAAAGATCATTGTTGAACAGATCCAGACCATTCCGGAGGTAGCCTCCACGGAAACCTTTATTTCGCTTGAAGAAGGTTTTTTGCGACAGCTTCCGGTAAAAGAAGGCAACGTTTTGCATTTATAAAACCTGAAAACACGGGCAAACTTTCCGGGGATTTTCCCCGATTACTTTTACTTTTGTAAAAAAATTCATCATAAAACCAGCAAATTATGTTTACAGGAATTGTAGAAGTTACCGGCAAAGTGGTAAAAATTGAAAGGGACAGGGGCAACATCCATTTCACCATAGAAACCGATATTGCACCCGAACTAAAGGTAGATCAAAGTATTGCCCACGATGGAGTATGCCTTACCACTGTGCATGTGGACAAGGAAAAAAAGCAATATACCGTAACTGCCATTCAGGAAACCCTTGACAAAACCAATATGCGTACCTGGGAGGTAGGATACCGGGTAAACCTGGAGCGTTGCATGCGCATTGACGGCCGTCTCGACGGGCATATTGTGCAGGGACATGTGGACCAGACGGCAGTCTGCACCAAGGTGGAAGAGTTTGATGGGAGCTGGAAGTTTTACTTTGAATATGATCCGGGTCCCAAAAACATTACAGTGGAAAAGGGCTCCATTTCTGTCAACGGGGTAAGCCTTACCGTGGTGGACTCCGAACCCAATATGTTTTCCGTGGCCATCATCCCCTATACTTATGATGTTACCAATTTTGGCGACTTTAAAAAAGGAACCGTGGTGAATCTGGAATTTGATATTATTGGAAAATATGTGGCCAGGCTTTTGGAACAGCATTTCGAAGCCCGCAAATAAAGCCTGAAAACCTTTTTTCCCTTATTAAAAGAAAGCAGCCACAAGGCTGCTTTCTTTTTTAGGAAACAAACAAAACCAACATAACAAGCAAGCTATTGCTCATCGGAACAGTTATTTTTTATAAACCTTAAAAGCATACAACGCATTGATCTGCCCGGCCTTTAACACGATAAACAATGAATTGAATGTGATACAGGTAAATAAATTTTTCGCAGGCCAACAGTTTAATTGGGGTAAAATTAGGTTTAGAAAACAGCAAACACATCAGGGTAACCTTTAAAGATAAATAGTTATTTTACCCATTTCTTTCCTGAATCAGTCAGGTAATTTTACCAGAATTCCCATGGAACGATCTCAATTGCTGGAACCCCTTGGGCTAATGAACAGCTGTTAAGCATTGCAGAGAATTCTGGAAAAAAAAAGGACTGCCGTTGCGGGCAGCCCTTTTGATGAATTATTTTTTCCGGAATTAATCCAATCCACGCTGACGAAGCAGTGGTTCAATTTCGGGTTCACGGCCGCGGAAATCAATATACATTTCCATGGCATCTTTGGTTCCGCCTCTTTCCAGCACATTTTCACGGAAAGATTGGGCCACTTCCTGGTTGAACAGGTCGCCGGTTTCGCGGAATGCCTCATAGGCATCAGCATCCAGCAATCCTGACCAGATATAGCTGTAATAGCCTGCTGCATATCCACCGGAGAAGATGTGGTTGAAGTGGGTGCTTCCGTGGCGGAAATGGATTTCGGGGATCAGCCCGATATTGTCAATGGTTTTTTGGTCAATGATTTCTGCAACCTCTTCCAGATTTTCCTCATCAAACTTCTCGGTAATGGTATGGTACTCCATATCCAGGAAAGCAGAGGCAAGGAATTCCACGGTGGCGAATCCCTGGTTGAAGTGGCCGCTTTGTACGATGCGTTCCATGAGGGACTCGGGCATGGGTTCTCCGGTTTCGTAGTGCTTGGCAAAGGTTTGCATTACCTCTGGCTCGTTGGCCCAGTTTTCCATAATCTGGGAGGGCATTTCCACAAAGTCGCGGGGAACGTTGGTTCCTGCAAGGCTTGGATAGGTTACGCTGGAAAGTAACCCGTGCAATGCATGGCCAAACTCATGGAAGAAGGTGGTCATCTCGTCATAGGTAAGCAATGAAGGCCTGGTAGCTGAGGGCGGAGAGAAGTTGCATACGATGCTGATCACCGGATGAACGAATTGCCCTTCGCGATCCACGCTCTGTGAGCGGAAGCTGGTCATCCATGCGCCAGGACGCTTGCTGCCCCTGGGGTGAAAGTCCATGTAAAGAATACCAATATGTGTTCCGTCGGCTTCCTGAACCTCAAACACCTGCACGTCTTCATGGTATTTGGGTACATCATCTCTTTCCACAAACTGCAATCCCCAGAGTTTGTCAACAATCATAAAGATGCCGTCGCGAACTGTATTCAGTTCAAAATATTCGCGGATTTCCTGCTCGTCAATATCGTAGCGATCTTTACGCACCTGCTCGGCATAATATCTCCAGTCCCATTGTTCCAGGCGGAAGTCATGACCTTGGCGGTTGATCATAGCCTGCAGGTCGTAAGCTTCCTGCTTTGCCAGGGCAAGGCCGGCATCCCATAACTCGTTGATAAAATCCATCACGGTTTCAACATCTCCTGCCATGGTTTCTTCCAGTGAAAATTTGGCATGGTTGTCATAACCAAACATATTGGCTCTTTCCAGGCGCAGGTTTACGATCTC
>SLRE01000253.1 GCA_007131125.1 Bacteroidales bacterium
CCTTGTATGAAAAAATTCAGGTTTTTTGGGATCGGCTTTCACCAGGTGATTCAGGTCTCTCAGGGCAGCTTCATGATCATGGCTGCGAATCAAAGCACAGGCCCTTGCATAAAGGGCCTCAACACTATCCCTTTCAGATTCCAGTGCCTCCTCAAACTTTTCCAGCGCTTCCTCAAAGTTTTTTTTGTAAAACTTTTTCCATCCTTTTTCCAGGGAAGGTTCCTGATCCGTTTTTTTCTTATCAGTCATAACAATTCAGCAAATTATTTCCGGCAAAATATCTCACAGCCAGCATCTGGGGTAAAAGCAGAACCCCGGGTTATCATGTTTCAAATATAATCATCATTCTTAAAACCGGAAAAATAACTTTGCAGGAAAGAAAAAAGCGGTTCTGAAAAATTTTCCACAACTGATTGTTATTCAGCAAATAACTGACCTATGGTTTTTCTGGACTTTAATTATCCTGAATCCTTACCCCAAATTAAGCAACAGATAACGAAAGGTTAACCCTCAATTAACACCAAAGGGCATATTTTACCATATTTTTGTATTGGATATCGATGTAAAAAACTCTCTCTCTCTAATATAGCCCTATTTTTATGTTGTTTTAACCGGTAAAATTCCTTTTACCGGTTTTTTTTTTTTATATTCAAAAGCCCTCCCTGAAAACAGGGAGGGCTTAATGACAAAAAAATGAAAAACCCAGGGGTCAATCATTCAACTAGTGGTCTGGACAAGGTATTTTTCTTCTGGTTCTGTCTCTTGGGCCCTGGTTAAAGTGATAAATCAGGGAAACCTCGTGGGAGCCTCCGGTGTTGGAGATCAGCCTTGAAATGGTAAAATCGTAACTGTATCCAATACGCAGGTTTTCAGTTCGCAGGCCAATAAGTGCAGCAACTGCATCATTATTGAAAATTCCATGCACATGGTTGTTAAAAACAGGGATGCCCCTGTAAAGCAATCCTAGGGAAATGGGGTCTTTTGACCAATAGATGCCTGCGTCTAACTGGTTAAACTTTTTCTGGTTTTTATAAAGAACTGCAAGTGAAATGCTTTCGCTGGCCTCCTCAAAGTATCGCCCGCCATAGGTAAACCGATACCCGCCAAAAAGCGAAAATTTCATCGGAATACGGGCTTCCTGGTAAGTCATGGATTGATCGGGACGGAATAAGTGGTCAACATTCAATCCGCCCCAGAAGTTACCGGTATACGCCAGTACTGAGGAGGAAGCATCGAAGTACCCCACCTGGTCCATGGGTTCAGGCATCATGGTAGTAGGATTGTTGGGTCCATCAATATTTAACTGGTCTCCAAAAACATGCCGGTAAAAATCAACACTTCTCTGGGAGTACAGGAAGTGCACTCCGGGTTTTATGGTCCAGTTATGATTTACCTGGATGGTGTAGGAATACAACAAACCAATATTGGTGGTTGCGAGCCTTCCTGAACCGGCCTGATCGCGAAAAACCAGCAGGCCGAGGCCACTGTTATAATTATGAAAGTAATGGTCGAGAGAGAATGCATAGGTTACAAAGGCCCCGGGGATTTCAGGCCATTGATTGCGAAAATTGGCTACCGCCCGGGTACCATCGGTACCCCCGGCAAATGATGGTGCAAGGTAAAGAGGAGTGGCATAGAACTGAGAGAATTGAGGTGCCTGCCCCTTCAAAGGTATTATTCCCGGCCCAAAAACCAACCAGGCCAGGACAATGATCCCCGGTACCAGCCTTAGGCGGTATGTGTTTTTTGGTTTTTTCATGACTTTTTTCTCCATATTTTGAATATTTGGCCGGTGGCAAAATATTTTATTAGCGATAAACAGTTACATCTCCTGCCTCAATGATCTCATTGCCCCCATAGCAGGTAGCCCAGACTTTCCAGACGTAAACATCCATTTGTACGAGACGGCCGCGATAATACCCATCCCATCCTACTTCAAGGTCTTCGGTGCGGAAGATCAATTCACCCCATCGATTGTAGATTTCCAGCCTGTAGTCCTTAATGCCTTCATACACTGGGTAAAACACCTGGTTGAGGGGGTCGCCCGGGTTGTAACTGCCGTCAGTGGGCCCTGTAGTATTGGGCATAAAAGCATTTGGAAATTTAATGATGCAGGATTCTTCAGCCTTTACAACCCCTTCTTTGGTGACGCTATCGTAGCAAACCGGGTCCGTACCGGTGCCAACGGTGAGGGAAACATCATATTCACCAATTCTTTCATAATAATGGCGTGGTTCAAATTCATAAGAAACATTCCCGTCTCCAAATTCCCAGAAGTAGGTTTCAGCAAGGCTGGAGAGGTTTCTGAACTGCACCGGATCGTAAGGCAGGTTAACCACATTGGGTACCACCCTGAAGTCGGCAATGGGCGGCTCCCAGACCCTTATCACCCGGTAGGCTGAGTCAAGACCTCCCTCTCCTTCCACTAATAGTTTTACATTATACTCTCCCGGTTTTTCGAAAACATGAACCGGATTCTCGTTATAAGAATAATTGCCGTCATCAAAATCCCAGAAATAGGAAGTACCGTATTGGCTGTTGTTATAGAACTGTACCTCAAACGGAGGGCAGCCCCTGTCAGAAGGACCAAAATCCACAACCGGATCAGGAGCACGAATAACAATATCCCGGCTCACCTGATCGCTGCACCAGTTGTTGTCTACACCCAGATTGATGGTATAATGCCTGGTGGAATAGTCGTTTTCTGGCCACACATAAGTATGGTCAAAAGTTCCGGGATCTTCCTCAAAATGATAGGTGTTGCCGTCTCCCATATCCCAGTAGAAGTTCCACTCTCCATCCAAAGATTGATTGTTAATGTTTACTGTCATATCTGGATAGGTTTGGTCCTGGGGGGAAGCAACAAAATCGGCAACCGGTGCAGGATGTACTCTTACTTCCCTTGTTTCCACATCGCTGCAGCCAAAGGGAGATTCGGCAGTCAGGGTTACGTTAAATTCTTTAATTTCCTTATCCGGGGCAAAAAACGTATGGGCAGGATTGGTGGAAGTAGACTGGGTGTTGTCGTCAAAGTCCCACAAAAACTGGTTGGCACGCTCCGAAAGGTTAACAAAATCAAGCGACAGAGGTGTACAACCTTCAAATTCTCCGCTGGCTGTTGTAAATACCGCTTCCACCTCGGGATAAACCATCACATTCTGGTTGAAGCTATTCTGGCAACCCCAGTCATTAATGGTTTCCAGGGTTGTTGTAAAGTTTTTAACACTGTCAGTAAGGTTGCGGAATTCATATTCGAGGGGAGGATTGCCCAATAACACCATTTCCCCGTCCACATACCAGTTAAAATCTTTTCCGCCAACACTCATATTCAGAAAGTCTACCGTCAGAGGCGAGCAACCCTGGTTTGGAGCCAGGATAAAATCGGCTAAGGGTTTTGGGAAAACTCTCAGCAGCCTGGTAATATCCTGCTGACAACCAAATTCATTGGTTACCGTAAGGTTAACATTAAAGTTTTTGGGATCATGGTGATCTGTGTTAAAGAACACATGATCCGGCTCGGGATTATTGGAAAAACTGCCGTCATCAAAATCCCACTGGAAGACAGATCCA
>SLRE01000065.1 GCA_007131125.1 Bacteroidales bacterium
TGTGGTGCACCTTGAACATGCCGAAACCCCCGGCCTCGGTGATAAGATAGAAAAGGACAAGTCTGACTGGAGCGATCAGTTCCAGGGTTTTGACCCCCGGGAAAGAACCCTGAAGGTGCGGCAAGACCAGGGCGATGTGGACGGCATCACCGCCGCCACCATTACTGCAAGGGCATATTGCGATGCCATTGACAGAGCCTTTCAGACATTTATGCAAAATAAGGAATCCATCATCAATAAGGAAGGAGAGTAAGCATGGGTCAGTTGCAAAATTTTTCCAAAGGATTTATTAAGGACAACCCCGTTTTTATATTGCTTTTAGGGTTATGCCCGGCACTTGGGGTTACCACTTCTGCATTTAACGGGCTGGGAATGGGCCTGGCAACCACTTTTGTGTTGTTTTCGTCAAACCTGGTGGTATCTATCATTAAAAACCTGATTCCGGATAAGGTAAGGATCCCCGCGTTTATTGTGGTGATTGCTTCTTTTGTAACCATCACCGATCTGGTAATGGAAGCATACCTGCCGGCATTGTATGACTCCCTTGGGTTGTTTATTCCGCTGATTGTGGTAAACTGTCTTGTAATGGGCCGTGCAGAGGCCTTTGCCAGGAAAAACAATACCCTCAGCGCGGTGGTCGACGGCCTGGGAATGGGGCTTGGCTTTGCTTTTGCCCTTACCGTTCTGGGAGGTTTAAGGGAGATCCTCGGAGCCGGGGAACTTTTCGGTTTCTCCTTTTTCGAAGGAGACGGAATGCTGGTGTTTGTGCTCGCTCCCGGCGCATTTATCGGACTGGGCTACCTTATCGCCCTGAATAATATTGTAAAAAAGAGAATTGAATAAAATAAATCACCGGATATGGAATATTTTGTGATCATTATCGGCGCTGTATTTGTCAACAACATTGTGTTGGCGCAGTTTTTAGGGATCTGCCCCTATCTTGGGGTTTCATCCCGGGTTTCCACCTCCATAGGAATGTCGGGTGCGGTGATGTTTGTAATGACGCTTGCCACCATTGTAACTTTTCTGATATTCAATTACATCCTGGTGCCATTTAACATTACCTACCTTCAAACCATTTCTTACATCCTGGTGGTGGCTTCCCTGGTGCAAATGGTGGAGATCATCCTGAAAAAGGTGAGCCCTGCCCTTTACCAGGCCCTTGGGATTTTTCTCCCCCTGATTGTTACCAACTGTGCCATTCTCGGGGTAACCATTTTGGCCGTGAGGGAAGATTATGGTTTTCATTTGCTTGAAGCCGTGGTTTTTGCCATTGCCAATGCCCTGGGATTTGCCCTGACCATCATCCTGTTTGCCGGCATTCGTGAGCACCTGGAAATGATGGATGTGCCCAAAGGAATGAGGGGAGCACCTGCTGCCCTGGTGGTTGCAGGTATTCTGGCCCTGGCCTTCATGGGATTTGCAGGGCTGGTGTAAAAAAATTGACCCCAATGAAAACCCGGGAACAAAATACCATCCCGGGTTTTTTTGTTTTCTTTTGTACCTTTATCAAAACTTTTTATGTATTTGCTCAGGGTTAAAGGTAGCGACAAAACATCCGGCCTCCTCCAGATCAGGGATGAGGATTTCTCCATGCTGGCATGTTTTCGCGAAAAGAACCTTGATGAGGAGCTTGAAAAAAACAACCTGCTGCACCTGAAGAAAAAGATTAAGGAAGCATTGGCTCAATTGGATTACGGAACAATAAAAAAGATCAGATAAATTTACCCTGCAAAAACCATCAACCCTACCATGGCTTTAGACACAATCATTGAACTGGATAATGTTTCTGTTTTTCAAAAGAATGTATTGGTACTTTCCAACGTTACCCTGAGCATCGAAAGAGGAGAGTTTTGTTATTTGATTGGCCGAACCGGTACCGGCAAAAGCAGCCTTTTAAAGATTTTGTATGCCGATCTCCCTATGGTTGACGGTTATGCAAGAGTGGCAGGGTATGACCTCAAAGGGATTAAGGACAAGCAGATCCCATTTCTCAGGAGGAATATCGGCATTGTTTTCCAGGATTTCCAGTTGCTGACCGATCGCAGCATCAAGGAAAATTTATTTTTTGTGATGAAAGCCACCGGCTGGAACGACAAAGTGGCCATGGAAGAACGCATGGAAGATGTACTTACCAAAGTGGGGTTGCGTACCAAAGGATTTAAAATGCCCCATCAGCTTTCGGGAGGGGAGCAGCAAAGGGTTGTGATTGCCAGAGCCCTGATCAATGATCCGGATGTGATCCTTGCCGATGAGCCCACCGGAAACCTTGACCCCGAAACCAGCGAGGGTATTATGGAACTTATGTTTGAAATCAGCAGGGCAGGAAGGGCGGTACTGATGGCCACCCATGATTACACACTATTTAACAAGTTCCCGGCAAGAATCTTCAAATGCAAAGGAGGTAAGGTGCTGGATGTGAACCCTCCCCGCAAACAAAGCGAAGCCGTTACCGAAAAACCGGAAGACACCGGAAATCCGCCTTCCATAAAAGAATAAAGGCAGGTTTTTACTTCAAAAAGGGTTTATAAATTTCCCTCACTTTTGGCTCCTCTTTTTCCCAGCATAACTCCCTGGCTGCTTTCAGACAGTTTTCTCTCCATTGTTTCAGGCGGGTTTCATCTTCGAGCATGGTTTTTATGCATTGGGCTATATGGGCCGGGTCATGGCTTTGGGCAATCATTCCAGTATTGTATTTTTTAATGATGGCGCTTACTTCAGGCAGGTCGGAGGCCAGCACGGGAGTACCCGATACCATGTAATCAAAAATTTTATTGGGAAGGCTGAAACGGTAATTCACACTTGAATCCTTATCAAGGGAAACCCCAATATCGGCTTTGGCAGTGTATTGCAAAAGTTTATCGTAGGGCATTTTGGGCAGGAATTTTACCCTTTCTTCAAGCCCTTCTTCTTTTACGATTTGCTTCAGCACATCAATTACATTTCCTCCACCGATAATCAGCAGCAATGCATTGCTGATGCAGTGATGCGGCAACATGGAAAGCAGCAGCTCTTCGGCACCGCGGTCAACGTTGATGCCGCTGCCCTGCAACAGGATGATTTTCTTTTCTTCGGGAAGACCCATAGATTTTCTGGAAATATCCGTATCAGGCCGGCGATAGACAGGGAGGTTCCTGACCACTTGGAGTTTTTTGGAGTATTCCTGTTCATACAAACCTGCAATGGACCCGTTAACGGTAATGATGGTCTTTTGCTTTGGAAACAGGAAGTTCTCAAGGAGTTTCCAGACCCTGAAAATTTTTGGGCGGGAAGCCACCTCCGGTGATCCGGTAAAGTATTCGTGGGTGTCGTACACCAGGGGTTTTCTGCGTATCCGGCTCACCAGGTGGACGGGCAGCAGGGTGTCGAGGTCATTGGCCACCAGCAGGTCACACTTCCTGAAAAGAAGAAAAAAGAAAAGTTTCAGGTTGTATTCGGCATAAAACCAAAACTTCTCATGAAAAACCAGGGGAATGCGTTTTACTTTGGCATAATCCGGTGAAAAGGGCAGGCTGTCTTTTCTTTTTACCCCGACCAGCAATATGGAAAA
>SLRE01000058.1 GCA_007131125.1 Bacteroidales bacterium
TCAAAAAAGACGAAGTACCATCGAAAATTCCATCAGGCAAAAACACTGCACAAAGGGTATTGGATACATGGTACAGATTTTTGTAAAACCGGGGAGGACAACCGTCCAGGATACCACATAGTACGCTCCATCTTACTTTTTCAGGGTTGGATGCATAATCGTGCCATACCACAATGCTTTTCTCATCTTTTAAAATACGAAATATCTTTTCCGTATCGGATTTTACCGAAGGGTAATGGTGGTCCCCGTCAATAAATACCATATCAAACTTTTTGTCAAGCGTTTCAAAGTCAAAAGTAAGAGAGTCGGCCTGTATATGGGTAACATTTGGAATGTTCTGAGAAAAAAACCGGTGCAGATTGATGTAGTCTTCAGCAAGTCCCATTTGGCGCATGCTTTCGTCGGGAAGGTTAAGGGTAAAACAGTTTTTTACCAGGGGGGCCATGTTGGCCGCACTTTCTCCCCGCCATGTGCCGATTTCAAGATAGTCCTCCACTCCGAAATTCCAGGCCAAACCCCTTAGCAGGGCCAGATCCAGGGGAGAGCTGCTTCCGTCCAGGAAGGCGTAAGGAGATACTTTTTCACGGAAATCACCAAGCAGGTCTGTAATTTTTACCTGGGGCAAACCAAGCTCAAATCCATGTTTTTTCATCACTTTTTTCTTCCAGAATAGCTCTTCGTCAATCACATGATTAAGCAGGTAAGGATTTTTTGCAATCTCCCGGATGGCTGTAAAAGCTTTGCGAAACTTGTTCATGAAAATAAGATTTGGTTGGTTTGCAAAGGTACTTTGTTTTTCAGGTATTGGATAATTTTTAGGTTATACAAAGGATTTTTTGCGAAATTTGCCTGAGGCAGCCCCAAAAAAGCAAAAGCAAAGCATGGAATCTCTTCGCGCGTTTTTTCGCCTTGATTTTTTCCGCAACTTCATGAAGCTGTTTTCCAGTTCGGTGCTTGCCCAGGGTTTGTCGCTGCTTCTTGCTCCCCTGCTTTCGCGATTATACACCCCGGAAGATTTTGGCCTGGTTGCTTTGTATCTCGGCATCCTGAGCATTTTATCGGTAATTTCCACGGCAAAATACGAGCAGGCCATTATGCTGCCAAAAAAAGAAGGGGATGCAGTGAATATCATCTGGCTTGTACTGGTCATTACTTTAAGTGTAGCCTTGATTACTGCGCTGATTACCGTTTTTCTCAACCGCCCCATCGCAAATCTTTCAGGAAATCCTGATATAGGCCCATGGCTTTATTTTCTTCCGTTGAGCATCCTTTTTCACGGGGTATTTCAGTCTGCCACTTTTTATGCCAACCGTACCAAACGCTTTGGCACCATCGCCCAAAGCACCATTGTACAATATACTTTTCTTAACGGCGCAAGGGTTCTGGCAGGATGGGTCAGGACAGCCTTTAACGGGCTGGTGGCAGGGCAGCTTGTGGCACAATTTGTTTCTGCGTTGTTTATTGTTAAAAAAACCCTCGTGCCCATCAGGGCAAAACAAAGCGAGGTCAGCTGGAGTGCCATCAAAGCCCAGGCAAGCCTATACAGAGGATACCCCAAATACAACATGATGCTGAACCTGACCAACAACCTTTCGGGAAGCCTGCCCATATTTATGTTTACATGGGGTTTTTCGGCAGAGGTCGCTGGTTTTTATGCTTTCGGGTACACCTTTGTTTTCAGACCCCTTAGTCTTTTTTCGCTGTCGGCCCTGCAGGTGCTGTCTCAAAAAATCATTGAGAATTTTCACAGGGGAAAGGAAATATATCCCGGTCTGAAAAAACTGGTAAGCCGCTTCTTTATTCTGGGAATAATCCCTTTTCTGGTCATTGCCATTTGGGCGCCTTCTATTTTTTCCTTCATCTTCTCAGATGTGTATGCCCCTGCGGGAAGGTACCTGCAAATACTTTGTCCATGGCTTTTTATGGTGTTCCTTACCGCACCCCTTTCGTTTTTGCCCGAATTGTTTTTCCGTCAAAAAAAAGCCATGGTCATTGATATTATTTACCTTGTTTTACGTTTCTTTGCCCTTGCTGCCGGTATATGGCAAAATGATGCCATCCTGGCGATGGCCCTGTTTTCCGGTGTAAGCACCCTGGTTGTTGGCTACAATCTTTTCTGGTACCTTCAACTGGCGCGCCGGCACCAAAAGACATTGATAAGCAAAACCAATGAAAATGAAAAATAACCCCCTGCGCATATGGGTGATTCCTTCCTGGTATCCTCCAAACGGGGGCTCATTTTTCCGGGAACACAGCCAGGCCCTGGCCAAGGAAGGGGCTGATGTTACCGTGTTGGCCGGAATTTACCTCAGCCTTAAAAAAACCCCACTCAAATACTGGAATTATAAATATCCTGTTCAAATCCGGCGGAAAGGCGAAATAAAAGAAGTTATCCGGAAACTCCCAATTATTCCTTTCGTGGAAAAACCGAATTATTTCAGATGGATAAATCTTGTAACCAACATGGTTAAGACCCATCTTGAAAGCAATCCCCCGCCTGATATTCTGCAGGTTCACAGCAGCATATGGGGAGGCACCGCAGCCGAAAGAATCAGTAAACAATACAATATTCCTTATGTGCTTACTGAGCACCGCAGCCGTTTTGTTTACAATACCCCCGAAGCCAGGAAAATGTTTAAAAGCTGGTACTACCCTTACCTGAAAAGCGCTTTTGAGCAGGCCAGCCGGATAGTAACCGTCAGCCCCTCCCTTCAGGATAAGATAGCCGATATATCCCCGGAAGCCACTGACAAAATGCTGAGCATTCCCAATATGGTCGATACCACTTTTTTTGGAGAGGCCCGGGAAGAGAAGCCGCAGCAGCCATTCCGTTTTTTTTCCCTGGCCCATCTGGAACCTGTGAAGGGATTTGATATTTTACTGAAGGCTTTTGCCATTCTTGAGAAAAATGAGCCCGGAAAGTTCGACCTGGTCATCGGTGGTGACGGAAGCCAGATGCAGCAATTGCTTAACCTTAGAAAACAACTTGGGCTGGAAGAAAAAGTAAGATTTACCGGCCACCTGAAAAGGAAAGAGATAAGGAACCAAATGGGAAATGCTCATGCCTTTGTTTTACCAAGCAGGTTCGAAGCTTTCGGTGTAGTTTACATTGAAGCCATGGCCAGCGGGTTGCCTGTAATAGCCAGCAGGGCCGGAGGTCCGGAAACTTTCATAACCCCTCAAACAGGACTCATTACTGAGCCTGAAAGCCCAGAAAAACTTGCCAATGCAATGAAATCCCTTCAGGAAAACTATTCACAGTACGATACCGGAAAAATTAAAAAAATCACTTCCTCCAGTTTTGGCAGGTCAGCAATAGCCCGAAAATACCTGGACTTATACCGGGAAGTTTTAAATCACAAAAAACAGCCATGAACAACATTGAATTAATTTACAACCAGGGATTTGAGTGGACAGAGCAGGAAGATGTTTTTTTTAAAGGCTATTTCTTTGATAAAAAGGAAAAACTCTGGCAGGGAGCAAAGGCTGCCGGGTACTTCCAGAATGCCTCCTCCATACCGGAGCTGGAAGAACTCGTAAATCCTTTAA
>SLRE01000115.1 GCA_007131125.1 Bacteroidales bacterium
GCGGCCAACAGATCAACGTGCTGGCCATCAGTGATGTTACCCGGTTGAAGGAACTGGAGAAAGAGATTCAGACGGCCATTGTGGAAACCGAAGAACGCGAGAAAAGGCGTTTTGCCATGGATGTGCACGACGGGCTTGGGGCACTGCTTTCCACCCTGAAAATTTACGTTACCCTGCTTCAGAAGGACAACAAAACGGAAGAGGACCGTGCATTACTGCTCAACGAGCTAAAGTCCAACATCAACGAAGCCCTGCACTCGGCCAAAACCATTGCCAACAACCTGATGCCCAGCACCCTGGAGGATTACGGACTGCTGCCGGCTCTGGATTCATTTTCCAAAGCCGTGCTTCGCTCCGGGACCATCGACATTCATATCACCAGCGAAAAAAACCTCCCTCCCTTAAATAAGAATACCGAAATCAACCTTTACAGAATATGTACCGAGCTGATCAACAACACCTTAAAGCATGCCAATGCAGAAAAAATAAATGTTAAGATCAGCACTGCCGGAAAAAGCCTTAAACTGCAATACCAGGATGACGGAAAAGGAATTGACCCGGGAAAGTTTCGGCGCAAAGGCAATGGCGGACATGGGTTAAAAAACATCATGACCCGCATTCAGTTTTTGAACGGAAACCTGCAGATTGAAAGACCCAAAAAAGGCGGTACCCATGTGCAAATAGAAATTCCGGTAAATTGAATTTAATGTAAGGGTTTTTTAATTTATACTATATTTGTTTCATCATAATAAATACCATTCATAAAGAAAACACGAAATAAAAGATTCGTCCTATGGCAAAGCAAGAGAAACTGCGTGTAATGATTGTGGATGATCATCACATTTTCCGTAAGGGGTTGCGCATGTTGTTAAAGGAACTACCAGAGGTTGAACTTTTTGCGGAGGCCACCAATGGGAAGGAATTTCTGGAAATGATAAAAGATGAGCGTCCTGACATTGTATTCATGGACATACAGATGCCGGAAATGAATGGTATTGATGCCACCCGGGAAGCGCTGAGGCTTTACCCTGATCTTAAGATAATTGCCATCAGCATGTTTGGCGACGAGGAGTACCTGGTGAGCATGCTGGAAGCAGGCGTAAAAGGATTTTTACTGAAAACCGTGGAGGAGCATGAGCTGAAAAAGGCCCTGGTGCTGATTTCAGATAACAAAAATTACTTTTCTGATGAACTGATCCCTACCCTTACCAGTTCCATTGTTAAGAACCGCGCCAAAGAAGAGCCCGCAGCGCCGGAATTAAAAGAAGAGCTTACCAAAAGAGAGGTGGAGGTGCTTGAACTAATTTGCAAAGGCTATACCATCAAGGAAATTGCCGATCAGCTGTTTATCAGCCAACGTACCGTAGACGGACACAAGGCCAATCTCTTCAGAAAAACCGGGGTGGACAGCAGCGTAAAGCTGGTAACCTTCGCCATAAAAAACGGCTTATACCGGGTTTAAACCCATTCCGAAATATTTATTCTAAAAAGGGCGACGGGGAAAATTCCCGCTCGCCCTTTCTGGTAAAAATATCATCGGGATCAAGACAAAAAGCTTAACAGGATACCGGCGGCAATGGCGCTTCCAATAACCCCGGAAACGTTGGCTGCCATGGCATGCATCAGCAGGTGGTTGGTTTTGTCATACTCAAGCCCAATGTGCTGTGAAACCCTTGCACTGTCGGGCACTGCCGACACTCCTGAATTACCTATCAGGGGATTGATCTTGTCTCCTTCGGGCGAAAAGAAGTTCATGACTTTCGCAAAGATCACCCCACTAAAGGTTGCAATAATAAAGGCACCTGCACCCAGGCCAAAGATCATCAGCGATTCCCGGGTAAGGAAAACCGTTGCCTGGGTTGAGGCTCCCACGGTAAGTCCAAGGAAAATGGTTACGATATCTACAAGGGAAGATCGGGCAGTTTCCGCCAGGCGGTTGGTTACCCCGCTTTCCTTTAAAAGGTTACCGAAAAACAACATTCCAAGCAAAGGCAGGGAAGTTGGCATGATGAAAGTGGTAAGCAGTATTCCTACAATCGGGAAAATGATCTTTTCCTGCTTTGGTACGGCCCGCGGGGGTTTCATACGAATAACCCTTTCCTTTTTGGTGGTAAGCAGGCGCATGATTGGCGGCTGGATCACCGGAACCAATGCCATATAGGAATAAGCGGCAATAGCAATAGGGCCGATAAATTCAGGGGCCAGCTTCGAGGAAAGGAAAATGGCGGTGGGTCCGTCGGCTCCTCCGATAATGGCAATGGCACCTGCCTGCTCGGGCGAAAAACCTAGCAGCAGGGAAGATGAATAGGCGGCAAAAATTCCAAACTGGGCTGCGGCACCTAGCAATACCAGACGAGGCTTGGAAAGCAATGAAGAAAAATCGGTCATGGCCCCGATCCCCAGAAAAATGATGGGTGGATATAATCCCCGCTGCACCCCGAAATATAGCATATTCAGCACACTGCCTTCTTCGTATATCCCTATCTGCAGGTCGGCATGCTCTGCAAAGGGAATATTCCCGATAATGATGCCAAAGCCAATGGGGATAAGCAACAAAGGTTCATAGTGTTTGGTAATGGCCAGGTTGATAAAAAACAAACCCACGCAAATCATTACCAGGTGGCCCCAGGTAACATTGGAAAAAGCAGTATAACCGATAAATTCCTGTAGCTGTTCAAAAACAAAACCAAATGTCTCCATGTCTAATCTCCTATTTCAATCAGCACATCACCTTCCATAACCGACTGTCCGGGCCTTACTGATATGGAAGTTATTTTGCCTTCTTTATCTGAGTCGATATTGTTTTCCATTTTCATGGCTTCAAGCACCATCAGTTTTTGCCCTACTTTAACCGTATCGCCTTCCTTAACATGAATGCTGATTACGGTACCGGGCAGGGGCGACTTGATAAGGCCTGAAGGAGAAGCGGGTATTTTGCTTCCGGTGCCGACAGAAGGAGTCGAGTCGGTGGCAGGTACTGCGCGCGAACGCACCAGGCGGGGAGTTTTTACCGGTTGAATGGACTTGTCCACTTCCACCTTGTAGTTTGAGCCGTTTACCTCCAGCTCAATAATGTTGTCTTCCACATTCATGATGTTTACTTCGTATTCGTTGCCATGAATGGTGAATTTATATTTTTTCATTTTACCTTTTTTGAGAAGTTAAGCAAAAACCCATTGAAGGGGTATTCTCAGTTATTAAATAAATTTTGCAGCCCGTATATTTTGGAACTCCAGGGAGAGTAGGTACGTGACACCTTTTTGATGGTCAGCACGGTATCTTCATAATCATGCAGTTCCGACCGGTACAGGTGAATGGCTGCAGCAATGGCTGCATTCACCTCCCCGGTAAGGTCCTCAAAGGGTACTTCTTCGGGCTGGGGTTCAGGCAGGGTTTCTTCCGCAGCTTTACGGAAAGAAACAAACGCCTTGACTTTCTTTTTAAAAGCCGTTGTAAAAAGCTTTGGGGTGTTGGTAAACACCACAAACAAAAGCAGCAGGGCCGAAAAAACGATCCCCATGCCCAAAATGGCCATCATAAATACATA
>SLRE01000306.1 GCA_007131125.1 Bacteroidales bacterium
AATAATTGAAATTGTTTCAAAGTCTAAACCTTTCAAATATGATTTTAAGGTTTTTTTCTTTTCCTCTTCGTTACGGGTTTTCCCGTTTAAAGAAAGCCATAGGAAAAATGGGTCTGATTCGGATCGAACCGCTTTATGCATTTGGTAATGAAAAAAAGTTGTTGGTAAAAGGAAGAGTTGTTGAATCGTACCGTCAAAGCAAACCCTCGCCGCGAAAAAATTACTTTCAGAACATTTTGGCGGCTATCCGCAGATATGCCGGCAGCAGTGTTCCTGCAGCCAGGGTTGAAGTTTCTTTCAGAGAGCAGGTCAAAATACTGGAAAGCGATTCGGAAGGCATAATTGATGGTATTTTTGAAAGCAACTCTTTTGATTCTTCCAATGAGGAAACCATAACATTTAAGCTTCTGCCAGAAGAAGGAATAAAGCCGGAAAGGGAAAAAATAAGCATTCACACCCTTCGTTTTGATTCCAATCATGATAAAGGGGTTATTTCGGACATAGATGATACCATTTTGATAACGCACGCAACCCGGGTCGGGAAAAAATTATGGTTGTCCATTTCCAAAAACGCCTATACCAGGCGACCGTTTCCCGGGGTAAGTCAATTCTACCATGGCTTATCGGGCAATGGTAAAAACCCGTTTTTTTACGTTTCCAGCAGTGACTGGAATCTTTTTGACCTTATCAGGGACTTTCTGAACTACCGGAAAATCCCGGCCGGTCCCCTCCTGCTGAAAGATCTTCATGTGAACTTAAGGAATATATGGAAATCTGGCGGAGGAACCCATCAGCATAAACTCGAAAAAATCCGGATGCTGATGGAGCTTTACCCGGGAATGAAATTTGTTTTGGTCGGTGACAGCGGACAGCATGACCCTGAGCTATATGCAGAGGTTATCAGGGATTATCCCGGCAGGGTCATTTCTGTTTACATAAGGGAAATCAGGAGAATGACTCAAAAAAGAAAAAAACTGATGGAAGCTGTGGCACAGGACCCTGCTGCCCCTGAGGTTGTATTTGTGAAAGACACGCAGGAAGCTATGGCACATGCCAGAAAACATAACCTGATCAAGGAATGAGCATGAAAAGTTTATTGACATTTATTAATCCTGCTTCCGGGAAAAAGAAGGATAAATCCGATATCCCTGATTTTTTGCACAATCATTTTCATAATGATGATAATCAATTATTTGAGCTTAAGAAAGGAACAAGCAAATCTGAGATTGAGGAAAAAATAAAAAGCCAATCATGGGATGGAGTGATCATAAGCGGTGGTGATGGCACTGTGAAATTGATCGGGGAATGCCTTGCCGGCACGGACATTCCTGCTGTAATTCTTCCCATGGGCTCAGCCAATGGCCTTGCCACCTGTCTCGGAATTTATGAACTGGACGATGCAATCAGCGCCTTCAAACGGGGAAAAATTATTCATCTGGATAAGCTTGATGTAAACGGGGAAAGCTGTTTTCATTTATGTGACTTTGGTTTTAATGCCGGGTTGATAAAAAGATTTCACGATGAAGACGAAAGAGGAATGGTTTCCTATTTTAAAGCCTCTCTCCGGCAGTTTTTTGATGTCAGGCCCTATCGCTTTGAGCTGAAAACCAGAGATAGCCATTGGGAAGCCGAAGCCAAAATGCTGGTGGTGGCCAATGGCGATAAATTCGGAACCGGTGCGGTCATTAATCCCAAGGGTAAACTGGACGATGGGCGTATGGAGGTGATCTGCCTGAATCCGGAAAGCTTTGAAGACCTGGCTGCACTTTCCCTTCACCTTTTCAGGGGTACCCTGCATGAATCGGATCTTGCAAAAATATGGTCTGTAAAAGAAATAGAGATCATCAATTCTGATGAAGCCGAATTTCATATTGATGGCGAGGTAAAAGAAACCATCCGGAATGTGAATATTTCCTGCCTTTCAAAGCAGGTAAAATTCTATTCCTTAAGAGGTTTGAAAGCTCAATAAGCATCATTGGCCGGTAAAATACCTGCCGGAAGCAAACATGGCCAGGAAACTGGCAAAGAGACCAAAAAGGATCGGTTCGATGGAGGTGTCAAGAAAAGAAGCGATCATCCAGACTGCCAATCCACTGATAATTGACGCTATAGCTCCCCGGCTGTTGGCCTTTTTCCAGAATAGGCCAGCAGTAAGGGGCACAAACAGGGATACCAGTCCTACCGATGCTGCCTCCCCTACCAGCTCATAAATATTTCCCCGCCTCAGGGCCATAAACAAAGCGATGGCAGAAACCAGCAACACCGAATACCTTGAAATCCAAAGCAGTTGTTTGTCGGTAATTTTTGGCAGTCGGGGCCGAATGATGTTTTCTCCCAATATGGCAGCAGGTGCAAGAAGCGCAGAACTTGCGGTGCTCAGGATCGCGGACAAAAGGGCTCCGAAAAGCAATACCTGAACCAAAGGAGAAGTGTATTCCCCAATAAGTGCGGGGATGATCATCTGGGTATCTTGCTGTTCATGCAAAAATTCTGGCAGCAGGGTTCTTCCGGCCAGTGCAAGCAGCAGTGGAATCAATGCCACGCTCAAATACATGCTCCCTGAGATAAACGAAGCCCTTACGGCAACTTTTTCGGAACGGGAGGCCATTACCCTCTGAAAAATGTCCTGTCCGGCAATGGACCCTAAACCGATTGTGATCCAGGCAGCAAGGTAATTCATGCTGCTGGTAATGTCGGGATCGGGCACAAAACGGAAAAACCCATCAGGAGCATTGGCAAAAACTTCCCTGAAACTCACGATGCTGAATATTTCGAGGGTGGCGGCCAGCAACCCGGCTACAATAAAGATCAGCTGCATAAAGTCGGTGATGGAAACAGACCACATACCCCCAACAAAAGTATAAAGGGTTACCAGCACGCATCCCAGAATAATTCCACGGGTGAGGTCAATACCTGTAAGGGCATTGGCAATAACACCAAATGCTACCATCTGGGCAGCAATCCATGCCAGGTAGGTAAGCATGATACATATCCCTGCCAGGAATTCGGTCAGTTTCCCATAGCGACGGCGGTAAAAGTCACCAAAGGTCAACAGTTTCATCCGGTACAATGGGCGGGCAAAAAACAGCCCTACCAGGAAAAGACAGAGGGCGGCACCAAAAGGATCTCTCACAACGGCAATCAGGCCTCCTTCGGCAAATTCGGATGATGCACCGAGAATGGTTTCCGACCCAAACCAGGTGGCAAATAAAGTGGCGGAGGCAATATAAACAGGTAATCGCCGGCCTGCCAGAAGGTAGTCTTCGGTATTGCGCACCAGCCTTGCGGCCAATAGCCCGACCACCATGGTGATAACAAGGTAAAGGATGACGAATACTACCATTTTAAAACCAGTGTCTAACCGGTTTCAAAAATAAAAAAAATCGGATTTTTTTAAAGCCTAAGGGGTTGCAAAAGTTTTATTCACTTATTACAAAGAAAAAAAAGAAGAAAATGGCTGGGAGGTTTATGGTTTGGCTAAGTAATAGTATTCTTTATTTTCCTGGTAAAGATCTTTAAATTCTTTCTGTTTCAGAGGGGTCCCGT
>SLRE01000096.1 GCA_007131125.1 Bacteroidales bacterium
CGAACTGCTCCTTTCATCCGGTATAAGCAAAAAGATGAATATCAGGGATATAAGCAGCATGGCCGGTGTTTTATAAGAAGGTCTTTGGTTTTGGATCTCAGAACTTACGCTGTTTACTCTGTCTTCAATCATCTGGGTAATGGCAAAGGCCATAAGGGCCACAAGTGTTAGTATAAGGGCAAACCAGTCCCTTGAAATCCCCAGGGTATCATATATAAAGACGTTTCCCAGAAAGTTGCCTGTATAAATGGGTTCAAAAGCATCGTAGAAATGGCCAAAGATGAAAATCCCGATCATGGCCCCCAGAATGAAAAGCATGGCGTCAATTTTTCCGATCACCGCTGCTACCAGACTGGTTCCCGGGCAGTATCCGCCCAGGATAAACCCAAAACCCATGATGACTCCCCCAAAAATAGCGGACCAAAGAAACAGGGGGTTGATATAAACAAGGCTCATATCTACCCACCCGAGATAACTAAAAAAGAGCAGCCCTGTCATGGCCGTGACACCGGCAGTAAAGAAAACACGCAGTACTACGAAGTCGTACCCGTAAAAAACCCCCGCGAGCCGGCGTGAGGAGGAAAATCCTGCCGATTCAAGGATGTAACCGAAGCCAATGCCAAGCATCAGCGCAAAAAACAAATTCAGTTCGGGGTTAATGATTCCCTGTGGAATGAAAGGTGCCATAGTACAAACATTAAATCTTTAAACCCATAATTTTCTAAAAAACCATGCAATGAGATACCCTGTGCCAAAGATGGCCATCATGGTAAGAATGCCGCCGGTGGATAGCACAGCCATACCGCTCAGGGCTGCACCGCTGGTGCAACCCCTTCCAAACTGGGCTCCAAGGCCGAAAAGCAATCCTCCTGCAATGGCAAACAAAGCCCTGGAAGAAGGCTTTAGCCGGGGACCACGTTCCATTTTAAGCCCCATTCTGTTTCCGGCAATTCCACTTACCAATCCCCCGATAATAACGCCTATTGCCAGAAATACCAGCCATGATTGCATGGGACTGGTTTCTTCCGAAAAATACTCTGCAAATAAAACGGAATCCCTGGCATAATCGGGTGCAACATTGCCAACGGTAGTTACCACCAGGTCCTTAATGGAGCCGCTGGCTCCCAGTCCCCGGCCGGTAATTACCAAAGACGCCAGCAAAACAAGTCCAAGCAGGAAACCTGCAAGGTAAGGGTTTAAACTATATTTGGGTTTGGTATCCATAAGTTTATGCTTTTAACAACCTCCTTCTACGCTCAGGGTTTCTTCCCTGATGTTGTTTTGAGGTTTTTCGGTTTCATCAGTTTTTTGGTCTGCTTTCCCTTCAAGAGGAAATTCCTGTATGTGTTCCCGAATGAAAAACCTGCCGGGACGGTCAGCAAACAAACTTTTTATGGACTCATGTATAAAGCTGTTGGCGCCATATTTCAAACCATAGGCCTCATAACCCATTATCCTTAAAAAACCGGTAACCAGCCCGGCATTCTGCCCGGTATAGCAGTAAATGACCACCGGCTTGTCCGTTGGGAGGGTGTTGAGTTCGGTATCGCTACGCAGCGATTTTTTCGGGTCATACTGGATGGCCCCCGGAATATGGCCCATGTTGTAAAGGTTTTCAGGCCAGTAATTGACAATATAATATGATTCTGGGTTGCGGAAAACCTCAATATTGCTGATAAACAAATCATCCATTCCATATTGGAGGACTTCCTTTATCCTGCTTCTGAGCATAAGAAAAGGCTCCGTTTCACCGGTGTAAATAAAAGGAAGGGTTCCCGGTTCGTTTTTTTGATGGGGCTGGGTTTCCAGCCGGTTTTCCATACGGTCGCTGATGGCTGCCATCCAGTAATGATCGCCTATCTGGCTGTTCCAGGCACTCATTCCAAACCTCAGGGCAAAAGTGTTTTCATGCCCCATAAAACGCAACAATCCTACCACATAAGTTGACATATGGGCATTGGGACAAACCAGGTATATGCGCTCAAAAGCCCCGGGGTCAATCTTTTTTTCAAAAAATTCAATGATTTGCTCAGGTACCACATTCTCCGCATTGGGAATATGCCCTTTAATAAATTCAGCAGGAGACCTGAGGTCAATGACCAGAATGTTGTTGGCAACCAGGCGTTCATTAATCTCTGCAGCATTGACCAGAAAAGGGGCCGCCTCGGCATTGATTACATCCCCGGTTTCCTCAAGGTATTGCAGAATGAGGGGAGCCTGGTTTTCGCCGGCCTCAGCAGTGGCTTCTTCTTTTTGCTGGTTGCCAGCACAGGAAAACATCATCAGTAAAATTCCAAAGCTGAAAATGGGCATGGCCTTGCTGAAAAGAATTCTTTTTGTGCATGCAGTTTTTAATAATTTATTCATGGTGATGAGCTATGTTTTTTTAGATGGGTTGGGTGGGAAATTATTTTTTTTAAGGTCTTCTTTACCGGGTTCGGGAATTTCGGAAATAACCTTTTTCTGTGGTTTTAAGGGATCCTGGTTTTGAGAAGTATCATCAACATCCGATTCAATCTCTTCCCAACCGGTGATCATGGCCTTAAGGTTGGAAGAAATGGTGTGGCCCGTAGTAATAAGGTAAACATGAACGATTACAAAGGCAACGAGAATATAAGCCCCCAAGGTATGGGCCCAGGCAATTTTTTCCAGGCTGGCTAACTCAAAAGACTGTATGCTGCCATTGCTTTGATACCGGTAAAACATATAAGCCAGGCCACTGAAAACCATCACCGGGAAAACAAGGATTTTAAGCGAAAGATAAACCAGCCTTTGCAAGGGGTTTAATTTAACAAGTACAGTTTTGCGGGTAGGGTGGGGGGCATTGCGAAAAATCCCGAAAATATAATACTCTGCCTGGGCTTTCAGGTTTTTGGTGGTGGGCAGGTATTGCCTCCATTCACCGGTGGTAAAATGCCAGAAAATGGTAAAAACCGTAAGGATAATAAAAGCCCAGGCTGCTTTGTTGTGCAGGTCTGCAGCGGCTTCAAATCCAAAAAAGGAAAAAGAACCATGTACTTCAAAGCCGGTAAGGGCCAGGAACAAAACCAGGAAAGCCTGCGTCCAGTGCCAGAATCTTTCGTATTGCTTGTAAATATAAACTCTTTCTTTGGCCATTAATCCATGGTTTGATGGTTGTTTTTTCGCCAGGTGTAAAACCTGAGTGAGGCATGGGTTGCCACTGACAGGAATGCAAAAATGATCAGCATTACCCCGAAAAAGTCCAGGGTGGCATTCTGGGTTTTCCCGGGGATATAGGTCCTTTCAACAAACTGCATTCTGCTGTTTTGGCGGGTGTGGCAGTCCTGACATTGCAGGGCCTCACTGGCGGGTGAAACCATGTGGCTTACCGGTAAATACATTTCCGTTTCAACAAAATCCCATTGGCCGCTGTAAGGCCGCCCAAGGTACCGCATTCCCTCTTCCAGGGCCCTTTCCCAGTCCAGGTCTATCCAAAGTGCACCTTTGCCGGCTTCCCGGTCCCAAAGTTTAGCCTGCAGAATGCTCAGGTATTCGGTGTCATAGGGTTGCCTTCCGC
>SLRE01000324.1 GCA_007131125.1 Bacteroidales bacterium
ACGGAAGCCCGGAAGGGTGAGTGTCTTCTGGCCTGCAGCAACCGGCTTTCAAATGCCGAAGGCTCAATATTCAGAAGCTCGCAAAAGGCCGTGGTGTCAATATCGCGAACCTGCTGGGGTATCACCATCAGATCATATCTTGCCTCGTTGTATACCAGCAATTCTCCGTTGCGGTCGTAAATCAAACCCCTGGCAGGATAGTCCGTAAGATGTCGCAATACATTGCTGCTGGCCGAAAGCTTATAAGCCGGATCGACCACCTGGATGTGAAACAGGCGGACCAAAAATATCAAACCGGTAATCAGGAAAATTCCTATGATAACCACCTTGCGGCTGGAATGAAAATCTGAAGGCCTGTTTAAATGCATTGGGTTGCCGGATTTCAAAGGGAAATAACCTTGAACGGGACAACAAAGTTAAAGAGTTTGCACAAAAATTCCTTACTTTTTTCACCGATCTTTTTATGGGTTTTTTCTCCCGGATTACAAAAAAGATTTTTTGTTTTGTGGATGTTTTTTTGTTTTACTTTTATTTCGAAAAAATCAATAATTTATTTTTTCAAAAAATGACCATTGATGAAGCATCTTTTACGCAATTTTTTGCCGGTAATTAGTTTTTTATTTTTTGTAACGACTGCATACGGTCAGGCAGGCATTCCCAATGGCGATTTCGAAAGCTGGCCCCCAGGGAACTTCGACAATCCAGAGCACTGGGATTCTCCCAATGAAACAACGCAGGGATTTCCTTTTTTCCTTACCACCGTTGAAAAAACCACCGACAGCCACAGCGGCGAATACGCTGCCCAGCTTACTTCGGGTAGTATCCTCGGTGAGGTGATCCCCGGATTGCTTACCCTGGGTGAACTGGTCCTGGATGAACAAAACCCCGAAGAAAGTGAGTTTATTGGAATTCCTTTCAGCGAGCGTCCCGCAAGCCTGGAAGGGTTTTACAAATATATGCCACAGGAAGAGGATTTTGGAGTCATCGGGGTATTGCTCAGCAGGTACAACCTTGAACTCAATGCCAAAGATACCATTGCATTCGGGTTTTTTCAGTTTGACGGGCAGGATGAAGACTTTGCTTCGTTTTCCGTTTTGTTGGATTATCTGAGTTTTGCCGAACCAGATTCTATGAACGTGGTGATCCTGTCCTCAGCATCCCCTGAAATGCAGTCCGGAAGCCGGCTCATTATTGATGACCTTTCACTGGGATACAGTGGAGTTCCCGTTGTAGACCTTGGAGATGATGTTTTTATCTGCCCTGGAGAGGAACATGTTTTTGACCTTGAATACATCGAGGATCATACATATACATGGTTTGACCTGGAAACCGGGGAAGTGCTTTCGGAAGAACCCCAGCTTGTGGTCGACAGGGAAGGGGTTTTTCAGGCAGTGGTTCAAAATCCTCAGGGACTCCCGGGTTTTGATACCGTGCAGGTATTTATGCACGATGCCCCGGAGGTATTTGAAATGACCGGGGGTGGAGAATATTCACAGGATGAGGAAGGGGTGGCCGTGGGACTTTCAGGAAGCCAAACCGGGGTCAATTATTTTCTATATCGCGATGAGCAGACCCTGGTAGGAGAAAAGGAGGGAACAGGGGAAGCCTTGTCATTCGGCTTGCAAACAGAGGGTGTTTATACGGCAGAGGCGTTGGATAATGAAACCGCCTGCATGGTTTGGATGGAAGGACAAGCAGAGGTTGTGCTGCTGACTTTTGCCCAGGATCCGGAAAAAACTGAAGTGACCCTTTTCCCAAATCCAGCCACGACAGTTTTTAATATTTCCGGCTTGCCCCCCGGTGAAAAGATACATTTGCATATGAAATCCCTGGATGGCTCGCTTGTTTTTTCGGAAATAATATATCCCGCTGCTGAAGGGATCTGGACATCCCCGGATCTTTCTGCACTGCCTCCCGGCCATTATCTTTTGGTAATGCATTTGGGAAACGGAAAGCAATTTTCCGGAAAAATTATTTTGAGCTCCCGCTGAACATTGGACAGGACAGGGAAAAATTCAGTTTTTTTCTTCACGGGAAAAGCATTGGACAATGAATCATTCATCGGTATAATAAGAGGTTTTTTAAACAAAATTTTTAACTTAGCCCCTTTTGAGAGTTGCATAACAATAAACCAAATCTTGATATGAGTAAAATAATAGTATTTGGCGCGGGAATGGTTGGAAGGGCCATTGCCATCGACCTGAGTAAAAAGCATAAGGTAACCTCTGCCGATATCGACAGGGAAGCCCTGGATTTTCTTTCCTCCAAATATCCTATTGATGGAGTTGCTGTAAACCTGATGGAAGAGGAAAAAATTAAAACCCTGGTAGAGGATTTTGACCTGGTGGTTTCTGCCGTGCCGGGTTTTATGGGTTTTGATATTGTTAAATCGGTGATAGAGGCCGGGAAAAATATTGTGGACATTTCCTTTATGCCCGAGGATTTTATGGAACTCAACACCCTTGCCGCAAAAAAGGGAGTTACTGCCATAACCGATTGCGGGGTCGCACCCGGCATGCCTAACCTAATCGTAGGTTACCACAATGAATATATGGAGATTGAAGACTTTCAATATGTGGTGGGTGGCCTCCCCAAAGTAAAAATCTATCCTTTTTATTATAAAGCCCCCTTTTCGCCCATTGACGTGGTGGAAGAATACACCCGCCCGGCAAGATACATTGAAAAAGGAAAGCTGATGACCAAACCGGCCATGAGCGATCCTGAGATGATGTTTTTTGAAAAGGTAGGCACCCTGGAGGCTTTTAATACCGATGGATTAAGGTCTCTGCTCGCCAATATGGATCACATTCCTAACATGAGGGAAAAGACCCTTCGCTATCCTGGCCATATCGAACTGGTGCAGGCCCTGAAAACTGCCGGCTTCTTCGATAAGGAAAAAATCACCGTAAACAATGCCTCCATCCGGCCCATTGACTTTACAAGCAGGGTGCTCATCCGCGACTGGGAGCTTTCCCCCGATGAACCCGAATTTACCGTGATGCGCATTGAAATCAGCGGTGAGGAAGACGGAAAGCAAAAAAAGGTGGTTTATGAATTGTATGATGAGTTTGATGAGAAGGAAAGGATAACCTCCATGGCCCGAACCACAGGTTTTACAGCCACTGCAAATGCAGAGCTGATCCTGAGCGGACGCTTTAGCGGCAAAGGTGTATTCCCGCTCGAACTGGTTGGAATGGACCCCGACTGCTTTGAGTTTGTGATGGATTATTTGAAAGAAAGAAATGTGGTATACCACAAAAAAGAACTTTAATTTGTTCAAACACGGATGTAGAAATGGCCATGGCGACCCGTTTTGCTATACATCCCTCTTTAACTAAAGCAAATAGAAAACCTCCGGATGAAGAAAAAATTTTCTCCCGCCCGCAATTACCGGGACACCATGAAGGTCATCGGCTATGTGCCAAGAAAAAAAGCTACCCAGCAAGATTACGACCGAATAGGATTTATGTCCGGGCTGGAAGTTCACCAGCAGCTGGATACCCGGGAAAAACTTTTTTGCCGTTGCCCGGCAGGG
>SLRE01000075.1 GCA_007131125.1 Bacteroidales bacterium
AAATCCATCAAAAATGAAAATTTTGCAACCCATCTAAAATGCATAAGGCAGATATACAGCCACATAGCGATTTCATTTTTTCATATCATTCGTAAATTAAATTTTTAGTGGACACTAATGATAACATTTAAGAAATGAATGGGCAAGGCAACTTTTTTATAGGTGCTCATTTATGATATCCTGGAAAAAACTCCTACTCCACCATAAGGTTGCACCCCCGGGTATCGCTGTGGTCGAAGCGTCCCAGCACTTCAAACCAGCCTCCTTCATGAAGCCGCCCAAGGTCCTGCGTGGCAATAAAACTGCAGGAATAGATATTGGCCAGGTCAATCACATTGATGCCTCCTGCCCCCGGTTTTTCAGAAACACCCATAGGGTCTTTGGGGTCGCGCATGAGCACCTTCATCCAGGGGGGGCTTTGAAAAAGTCCTTTCCCTTTTGAATAAGCCTGTGACAACAGTTCGGTCATCCCGTATTCGGAATGTATAACGGGCAATTCAAAGGCCTTTTTAAGGATTCCATGTAGTTCTTCCCTTACCAGTTCCCTGCGCCTCCCTTTCATTCCCCCGGTTTCCATAACGGTGGTATGATGCAGGGCACCGGGATATTGCTCTGCAAAATCCAGCAAGGCAAAACTCACTCCAAGCAGCAATACCTTTTCCTTGTTTTCTTCCAGTGCACGGAGATTTTGCTTCAGCCCGGGAAGGTCGTTCAGGAAAAACCCGCTTCGGGCATGATGGCTTTCTTCAATCAGGCGGCGGGCCATGTATACCAGTGAAGACCCTTCCCTCTCCAGGTAGCCCGGCAAAAGGGCAAGAATGCAATAATCCCCCAGCTCACCATAAAAAATGCGAAAAGCTTCCAGGAAGCTTTTTTCATAAAGCTGTTTTTTCAGAACATAATGCCTGGAAGGAACACTTCCGGTGGTGCCTGAACTGGTGAAGACAAAATCAGCCTTGCCTGCAAAGGAAGTAACCTTGTGCTTTTTAAAAAAAGAAATGGGGATAAAAGGAATCTGTGTAAGCTCCTGTACATTGTCAGGGTTGCGTTTCAGGGCTTTGCAAAAGGCCTGGTAAACAGGGTTTTTCTCATACTGAAAAGCAAAGACCTCCAAAGCCAGGGAGTTAAAATCCCGGCCGGCTCTGTCTGAAAACACTGCTTTTTCTAAATTGGAGGCAGGCATACCTTTAAGCATTCTGATGGAACCGATAAAGGTAAAATTAATTTCTCATCCTGTAAACAAGCAATCTTTAACCGGGGTTAACAAATCCGGTCCAAAAGCAACGTATCGCTATACTCCCTTAAATGTGGTCTGGTAGTTGAAAAGGGGCTTGGCATGTACACACAATACCGGAAATCCGGAATGATTCACAATGCGCTGGGCCTGGTTACCCAAAACCCGTCTGAAAGCCGAACTGTCTATTTCGGACATGATGCTAATAAGACTGGTTTCCATCTTTTTGGCAAATTCTATGGCAGCATCTGCAACCTTCCGGCTTTGGGTGTAATGCGTTTCGTTTTTCACCCCGTGCCGGTCAAGGTATTCTTTGGCTTGCTTACAGTAAATGTTGATTTTGTGCTGGTCTTTCTTGTTGGCATTCTGATAAATCCCGAGAATATTTACCCTGGCTCCGAATGCTTTTGCCAGACTGGTGGTAAAGGTAATCTTTTGCCGGGTATCGGTAGAAGCATCCAGGGGCAAAAGAATGGAAGAAAAAGTTTCTTCATTGTAGTCTTCCCGGATGGTAATGGTCGGACAAGGGGAAGATGTAACAATGCGGAAAGCGTTACTGCCCATAAAAAACTCCTCAACACCCGATATCCCATGAGTGCCTGCAATAATCAGGTCGGAATCGGAATATTTTGCCTGGTTGACAATTTCATCATAGACATAGCCATTCCTGATTTTGTATTCAATTTTTCCATTGAGTTTATCCTGGTATTTTTCCACCAGACGTTCCAGGCGCTTAACGGCTTCCTTGCGATGCATTTCCCTGGTCACGGGATAAAGGGCATCATCGCTGCAGGGTTTGCATACATTCACCATCAGGATGTTTGCTTCAAAAAGGTTTGCAATGCTCACGGCAATGCGCAGCGCATTCATTGAAGAAGCAGAAAAGTCAATGGCAACCAACATATTCTTCATCTTCGGAAGTTTTTAAATGAAAATCACAGTTACTTATGTAAATTTAATAATTTTTTTGTTTGGTTGTGTGATTTTTTGCTTTTGTGTGCAAATTTTGTTTGTTGGTGTAATGGGTTTGCTGATTTGAGGTGTTTTTACCAAAAGCAGCACATTATTTCCGAAGCATTTTTTTTGGCGGGAATAAGTCCATGTCAATCGGTTTGAATTCGTTAAATTTGCAGCAACACTCCAACAAAATAATTCAGGAGCTTCATGAACGAGAATCTTGATCCACATCCCGATAAGTTGACCCCGGCCGAAAGGGCCTTTGAGCAGGTGCTGCGTCCCGGCAGTTTTTCCAGTTTTACAGGTCAGCACAAGGTGGTGGATAACCTCAAGGTGTTTGTGGGAGCAGCCCGCATGCGGGAGGAAGCACTTGACCATGTGCTTTTGCATGGCCCCCCGGGATTGGGAAAGACCACCCTGGCCCACATCATTGCCAACGAAATGGGGGTTGGAATCAAGGTAACTTCCGGGCCGGTACTTGACAAGCCGGGCGACCTGGCCGGTCTGCTCACCAACCTGGAACCCCATGATGTAATCTTTATTGATGAGATTCACCGGTTGAGTTCAGTGGTGGAGGAATACCTGTATTCGGCCATGGAGGATTTCAAGATTGACATCATGATAGAAACCGGGCCCAACGCCCGCAGTGTGCAACTTACCCTAAACCCCTTTACCCTTATCGGGGCCACTACCCGGGCCGGTCTGCTTACCGCTCCGCTCCGGGCCAGGTTTGGAATCAACGCCAGGCTAAATTATTACGATGCCATACTGCTGAAAAAAATCATCAAGCGGTCGGCCGGCATATTAAAAGTAAAACTCACCGAGGAAGCTGCCAACGAAATTTCGCGCCGCAGCCGGGGCACCCCCCGTATTGCCAATGCCCTTTTGCGGAGGGTAAGGGATTTTGCCCAGATTAAAGGCAATGGCGACATCGACCTCGACATTGCCCTCTACGGGTTGGATGCCCTGAATGTAGACAAATACGGCCTGGATGAAATGGACAACAAAATCCTTTCTACCATCATTGATAAGTTTAAGGGTGGACCGGTGGGGCTTTCCAACATTGCCACTTCGGTGGGGGAAGATGCCGGCACCATTGAGGAGGTTTATGAGCCCTACCTCATCCAGGAAGGATACATCATGCGCACCCCAAGAGGGCGTGAAGCCACCGAAACCGCCTACAAGCACCTGGGAAGGGTAAAAACCCCCGGACAAAATTCCCTTTTTGATTAAAAGAAAACCATGCTTCAATCCGATGCCCGTTTGAGCGAAACCATAAAAAAGGAAGCTGCTGAGCTTGGTTTTGATGCATGCGGGATTGCCTATGCCGCACCTTTGCAGGCAGAGCAGGAGCTATTTTTCCAGTGGATTCGCAAAGGCCATCATGGTAAAATGGGATACATGGCCAATCACCCTGACAAGCGAATGGACCCACGGAAGCTTCTGCCAGGCGCTAAATCGGTGATTGTTGTTGCTTTGAATTATTTCCCGGAAGAAAAGCAACCCTCAGAAAACCGTTTAAAGGTTTCAAAATATGCTTACGGTAAAGACTACCATTTCATAATCAAGGAAAAACTGAGAAAGCTGATTCGCTTGCTTGCCCGGCACGACCCCCAAAGCCAAAGCAGGGAGTTTACCGACTCTGCACCCTTACTGGAAAGGTCATGGGCGCAAAGGGCGGGTCTGGGGTGGACCGGCAAAAATTCCTGCCTGATTCTACCCAGAAAGGGCAGTTTTTTTTTCATGGGAGAAATCCTTACCACCGCATCCCTGAAAGCCGATGAGCCATTTTTTAAAGAACAATGCGGCAACTGCACCCGCTGCATGGAAGCATGCCCTACCGGGGCCATAATAGCTCCGGGACAGATTGATGCCCGGCTATGCACCTCTTACCTTACCATTGAGTTAAAAGACTCCATCCCACCCGAATTTAAAAATAAAACCCACGGCTGGTTCTTTGGTTGCGACATCTGCCAGGATGTTTGTCCTTTTAACCGCTTTGCCCGACCCCACCGCGAAGAAAGCCTTAAACCCCTGCCTTTTATCACCCAATGGAAGGACAAAGACTGGAAAACCCTTGATAAGCCAACCTTCAACCGGGAAATCAAAAAAAACCACTCCCCCATTGCCAGGGTTAAGTTTGAAAAACTCAGGGAAAATATTGCTTTCCAGGACACATAGAAACCACTTCATTTGCTCTGCCGCTTCAAAATCCTTATTTTAGTGCTTTAAGTAACCCTTTCAGGATGAGAAAATTCGTAATTGGAGATATTCACGGGGCCCACAAGGCCCTTTTGCAATGTTTTGAGCAGTCCGGTTTCAACCGGGAAAAGGACCTGCTGATTTGCCTGGGTGATGTGGCCGATGGATACAGTGAAATACCCCAGTGTTTTAACACCCTCAAAACCCTGAAAAACCTGGTTTATATTCTGGGCAACCACGACCAGTGGCTTCTGGAGTGGGGACAAACCGGCCGCGAGCCCGATGTATGGCTGTTCCAGGGCGGCAGCAAAACGGTTTCCCTTTATAAGGACGGGATTGACCCAGAGCACCTTGCCATTTTAAAAAACGCCAAAGGTTACCATCTTCTTGAAAATATGGTTTTTGTTCACGGAGGGATGGAACCCGGGGTCAGGCTGGAAGACCAGCCTCTGAGTACGTTAATCTGGGACAGGGACCTGGTGATGGAAGCATTTAGAAAAAACGACCCCAATATTTCTCTTACCGGTTACGAAAAAGTATTTGTCGGCCATACCCCAACTTTAAGGTTTGATTCGACCCTTCCTCTTAGCTTTTGCGAAGTTGTGCTGATGGATACAGGCGCAGGATGGGGACATCCGTTAAGCATGCTGGAAATAGAAACCGGGGAGGTTTTTCAAAGCGACCCCACAAGGGAGCTTTATCCCGGTGAAACCACCCGTTAAGGCTTATTTACCTTTAAGGCCGGAGATCAGAATCTCAGGAACCCTGGTTTTCCGTTCCTGAATAAATTCCCGGAAGTCTGCTTCTGAAAACTGATTCTTATCCATTATCAGCAGCTTGATTGCAAACGGAAAAGCGACAAGGGAGAGCATATCCACAAAAAATTGCGTGGGTTCGGTTTTGCGGATATTCCCCTTTTTCCCTTCCTCAATAATCTGCTGGGTAAACTTATCGGTGCTGTAGAGATTGCTTACGGCCTTTTTTTCGGTGATCTTGTCCTGGCTGCGATGCAGAATCGACATTACAAAAGAAACCAGCAGGGGGTTCTCTGAGAGCATGTCGATGTATGCCGCAACATATTGCCTGATCTTTTCTTCCAGGCTTTGGTCGCTGTCCAGGATCTGGATCAGCGTCCTGGTGTTTTTTATAACCAGTTCCGAAAAGATGGTATCAAACAGGTTTTCTTTGGAGCGAAAGTAATAATTCATCAGGGCGAGGTTGATGCCCGCTTTGGCTGCAATATCACGCACGCTGGTGCGGTCCACCCCTTTTTCAAGGAAAAGCTCGGTGGCCGCATCAAATATTTTTTGTTCTGTATTTTTATTTTTTGCCATAATTTTTGGTTTTGCGCAAAATTAGCAAAATAAATGTTTTAAACTGGGTTTAAAACAACTTTTTAAACTTAATTTAACTTATCTGCCGGCTGACCTTTATCGTTGTTATTTTTGGTTATTTTTGCCAGCATAATAACCAACAGCAGATCCGATATGCGCAAATTCTTTGGCAATACCCGCCTGATGCTTTACAGCATCGGCACGGGCCTTTTGTTATGGCTAAGCTGGCCGCCTTCCGGTTTTCCTTTCCTGATATTCCTGGCCATGGTGCCATTATTTCTGGCCGAAGAACGGATCTTTAAAAACAGGGATGCATTTCACCCCCTCTCCCTGTTTTTTTATGCCTGGCTTGCTTTTTTTGTCTGGAATGTTCTGACCACCTGGTGGATCATGTATGCTTCTTTCCCGGGCATGGTGATGGCCGTGGTGCTCAACTCCTTTTTTATGGCCATTCCATGGGGTCTGATGCATTATTCCCGCAGGATATTGCCGGGCAAACAGGGACCGGTTTCCCTGATCATCCTCTGGATGACATTTGAGTTTTTGCATACACGATGGGACATGAGTTGGAGCTGGCTGGACCTTGGCAATGCTTTCGCCGCTTACCCATCCTGGATACAGTGGTACGAATACACAGGGGCCTCCGGTGGCACGCTGTGGATACTGATCATGAACCTGCTGATCTTTTCCCTGTTAAAACAAATTCTGGAAAACAAGGCTGCCACCCGCCTGCTGGTTTTTCGGGCTGCATTGGTGGCTGCATTTTTTGTGGTCCCTGCCATTATTTCTTTTGCCATAAAATCCGGTTATTCCGAATCAATCGACCCTGTTGAAGTGGTGGTGATACAGCCCAACCAGGACCCTTACGACCAGGCCAAACCCCGGGAGGAGGTAATGCGCCGGATCGGGCACATGATAGAGCTTGCAGATAAAAAGGCAACCCCTTCCACCCGCTATGTGGTGGCTCCAGAAGGTGCCAGCCCCAGGGGCATATGGCAGCATGAGGATGAAAACCACCCCACCGTGCGGGCCATTCGCCAGCATTTGGAGAAACACCCTCAACTGTCTTGGGTTATTGGCAGCTTTTCCTATAAAATGTATCGCCCTGCCGACCCTGTTCCGAACACTGCCAGGCAATACGCTGACAGTGACAGATATTACGATGCTTTTAATTCGGCCATCATGGTCAGCCCCGGGCAGCCGGTGCAGTATTACCACAAATCTATGCTGGTGCCGGGTATTGAGCGCATGCCGTTTTTTACCATCCTCAGGCCCCTGGGTCAGCTGGTGGAGTCATTCGGTGGCATTTCGGGAAGTCTTGGAAGACAGGACCACCGCAGCACTTTCATTGCCAATGAAAATGAGAAAGTGGCCGCTCCCATTTGCTATGAGTCCATTTACGGAGATTACATGCGTGATTTTATCAGGGATGGAGCCGGACTGATATTTATTATCACCAACGACGGCTGGTGGCGGGACACGCCCGGATACCGGCAGCATCATCAATACGCCCGTCTGCGCGCCATCGAATCCCGGAGAAGTATTGCACGCTCGGCCAATACTGGCATTTCTTCTTTTATTGACCAGAAGGGCAATATCATCAAGCAAACCAATTGGTGGGAACCCGATGCCATCCGGGCCACACTCAACCAAAACCAAAAGATAACCTATTTTACCCGCAACGGAAATTACCTGGGACAGCTTTCTTTTTTCCTGACGGTTTTGCTGATACTTTATATGATTTCCAGAAAACTGATGAGGGGAAAAAGGCTGGGACAATAACTAGTCTCCTGTTGGTGAATTACCGGGTTTCAAAACCCGGCAAGAAGCGGAATCTCTTTTTCACCAGCCCATGCCCGCCGGGTTTAAATCCTGAAGTCCGGGGTAAGGTAAATGGGATATTTTTTGAAAAACTCGGAGGTGTTTCTTGCTGCCTCCTCAATGGGCCTGAATTCATACCCAATGGCCTTTCTAATTTTATCGTTGGAAAAATACCTTTTGGCATTGGCATTTCTGGCAGTTTCCCTTGAGAGCAGGGGTTTTTGCCCGGTGATGAAGCTGCGGGTTTTCTCCAGTCTCCAGGCTATCTCGCTCAATACTTTACCGGCTTTGTAGCGTGGGGGGCGGGCATCGGAATAATGGGCAAAATATTCAAACAACTCTTTATAGGAAAGATTTTGGCTGTTAATGATATAGCGTTCATTTACAATCTCGCTTTCCATAAGGATAACCATAATTTCGGCCACATCGCGCACATCAACAAAGCCGGTTACCCCGGTGGTGTAGAATTTCATGCCGTTTTTAACCGACTGGTAAAGCTGGGCGCTTGACCTCCCGGGGTCTCCGGGGCCGATTACCACCGAAGGATTGACAATAACAGTTTTTAATCCTTCCTGGGAAGCCCTCCAGACTTCACGCTCTGCTCCGTATTTACTGATGGCATACCAGGTGTTCTTTCCGGAGGTTTTCCATATAAGGGTTTCATCGATAATGTTGCCCTTTTCGGGACGCCCGATTGCCGCCACACTGCTGCAATGACAAAGTTTTTTAATACCCTGCCGCATGGCTGCGTTCACCAGGTTGGCCGTTCCTTCCACATTGATGTTCATCATGGCCTGCCGGTCTTCGGGCAGAAATGAAACCATGGCGGCACAATGGTAAATGTAATCTACCCCCTGCATGGCTTCTTCCAGGCTGAAAATATCATTCAGGTCGCCGTTCACCCATTCAATCTTATGAAACAAAGCTTCGCCCTGCCCGGGATCATACCAGTTAAAAAGCCGCATCACCAGACCCACCCGGCTGCCTTCCCGTTTGAGAGCCCTTACCTTGTGTCCTCTTTTTACCAGCTCGTATAACAAATGGGAGCCCACCAAACCGCTGCCCCCTGTAACCAAAATCATAAAAAAGTTTTTGAATGAAGTTTGCCTGATTAAAAACAAAGATAAAACAACAAATTTTGTTTTATGTTTTAAATAAACGGCATTTTTAATCCTTTGTTACCCGGAATTCCGGAAAGCCGGCAATTATCCCTTTAGAAAATCCACTTTAAAACCTACCCCGCACATTAAGGCTTTAAGTAAAGTAACCACAGCGACAAGGTGGGTTTGCAAACAGTCAAAACCCGGAGTTTTTAACACATTGTTCCCTTTTATATTGTAATTTTTTGTCCAGGGAGATTATCTTTGTAGGTATTTTTATATTTTTCCAAAAAACCTGTTAATGAATTTTGTTGAAGAGTTAAGGTGGAGGGGCATGATTCACGACATGATGCCCGGCACGGAAGAGCAACTGAAAAAAGAAATGACTTCGGCTTACGTGGGCATTGACCCCACGGCCGACTCCCTGCATATCGGCCATTTGGTTTCCATTATGATGCTGAAGCACCTTCAGCTTGCCGGGCATAAGCCCATAGCCCTGGTGGGAGGGGCCACAGGGATGATAGGCGACCCAAGCGGAAAAAGTGAGGAGCGCAACCTGCTTTCGGAAGAAGCCTTACGGCATAACGAACAAGCCATCAAAAAGCAGCTTTTGAAATTCCTGGATTTTGAATCGGGAGAAAACCGGGCAGAAATTGTTAACAATTACGACTGGATGAAAGATTTCTCCTTCCTTGGTTTTTTGAGGGAAGTGGGAAAGCATTTGAGCGTCAACTACATGATGGCTAAAGATTCTGTTAAAAAAAGGCTGGAAACGGGTATTTCTTTTGCGGAATTTTCTTACCAGCTGATACAGGGATACGACTTCCTTCATTTATACCAGGCCCGTAATGTCAAACTCCAGATGGGGGGTTCCGACCAATGGGGCAACATTACCACAGGCACCGAGCTTATCCGGCGCAAAACAGGTGGAGAAGCCTTTGCACTCACCTGCCCTCTCATAACCAAAGCAGATGGGGGCAAGTTTGGCAAAACCGAAAAGGGAAATGTATGGCTGGACCCCCGATATACCTCACCTTACCATTTTTACCAGTTCTGGCTCAATTGTTCTGACGATGATATCGCACGCTACATCAAAATATTCAGCCTGTTTTCGAAGGAAGAAATAGAAGCCCTTACCCAAGAGCACCAGCAAGCACCCCATCAAAGGCTGCTGCAAAAAACCCTGGCCAAAGACATTACCATCAGGGTACATGGGCAAAACGAATACGAAACGGCCCTGGAAGCTTCAGGAATTTTGTTTGGCAAGGGCACCACAGAAACCCTGAAAAAACTGCCGGAAGAGGTTTTCCTCTCTGTTTTTGAGGGTGTTCCCATGCACCAGGTAGCAGCTAACGAAGTGGAAGGCGGCATCGGAATCGTGGATTTGCTGTCTGAAAAAACCGGCATTGCAAGTTCAAAAGGCGAGGCCCGCCGCATGCTCAAGGAAGGAAGTGTGAGCATTAACAAGGAAAAAGTAAATGGAGATTTCGTGGCCCAAAGCGGGCACCTGATCAATGGAAAATACATTCTGGTGCAGCGCGGAAAAAAGAATTTTTTCCTTGTAAAAGCAGAATGATCCAGCTAATCATTTAACCATACAGGAGGAACCACCATGACCATCACCAAAAAAAATTTTGCACTTTCTGCTTTAACTGTAGTGTTTTTATGTCTTTCGGCCTGCCAGCCCGCCCCGCCTGCCATCTTTCCCGAAGGGGAAGACATGCCGGGCCTTGCCTCAACCATTTTTCTTGAGGAAGAAACCACCCTGGTTTCTCTGTCGGATTATTTCAGGGAGGAAAGCCTTCCGCAAATTGATTCGGTTTCAGGACCCGAATTGTTGGATTTTCATCTTTCGGAAACCAGCAAAAAGCTGAAAATCAACATTCTTTCACCTGCCATCCCAAAGGTTTCCGTGGCCAAGGTATGGATAAACGGAATTGCCTATGCCCTTTTGCTGGAAAACCGGCCCCTTGATGCACACACCATTACCTTTGACCCGCAGGGAGAAACTTATCAAACCGTTGCCTTGCAAGGCGACATGAACAACTGGGATGCAACCGCCAACCTTATGGAACCTGTTAACGGGCTGTGGGAAGCCAGGCTTTATCTTGCCCCCGGTCGCTACCAGTATCTCATTGAGGCCAACGGGGAAAAAATGACCGATCCGGACAGCCCCCGGCAGTTTGACAACCCGGTTACAGGAAAAACCTCCCTGCTTTACGCGGGCGAAGAAGACCCCGGCAGGAAGCCTTTCCTTTTCCCGGAAAGAACGGGAACCCACTCCATTACCATCGCAAAGGAAAAAGATTTGGAGGAACTTTTTGTACTTTGGGAAAACTTCCGTTTGCCAAGGGAAAATGTGAGCCGGCACGGAGATCATTTTCACATCCATATCCCGGGCGATGCCTTTCAAAAAAGCAGCAGTGCGCTGAGGCTTAAAGGGTATAATCTGCATGGTTCATCCAACCTGCTGTTTATTCCGCTTGAAAATGGCATTCCCGTGTCATACAAAGACTGGCAAACCTCTGAGTAATTTTTTTATTCCAACAGATATTGAAAACTAAAAAACCAAACCAATGAAAAAAAACATGATGACAATTTTGAAAAGGCCTTTCCTGCCAATATTGCTGGGAGGGATATTTCTGCTTGGTTCCTGCGAGCCGGCCCCCGACAGGGACGACGGCCGTATAATGAGCACCGTTTCTCCTCCTGAATGGAGCGTTAACGCAAACATTTACGAGGTAAATGTCCGGCAGTACACTCCTGAAGGCACCTTTAATGCTTTTGCTGAACATCTGGACCGCCTCGAAGAAATGGGCGTGGATGTGCTTTGGTTTATGCCTATTACTCCCATCGGAGAAAAAGAGCGCAAAGGCACCCTCGGAAGCTACTATTCCGTAAAGGATTATAAGGCTGTTAATCCTGAGTTCGGTACCATGGCCGATTTCAGGAATCTTGTTGATGAAATTCACGACCGCGGCATGTATGTGATGCTGGACTGGGTGGCCAACCACACGGCATGGGATCATTACTGGACGGAAACCAACCCGGAATTTTATCCCACCGATGAAGACGGCAATTTTCATCCCCCAATTGAAGACTGGAGCGATGTAATTCAACTGGATTATGAAAATGAAGAGGTGTGGGATGCAATGATCGGGGAAATGCGCTTTTGGGTGGAAGAAATTAATGTGGATGGTTTTCGCTGCGATGTGGCCTACATGGTACCCACCGAGTTCTGGAACCGCGCAAGGCAGGAACTGGAAAGCATAAAGCCGGTTTACATGCTGGCGGAAGCCGAAACCCCGGAATTGCATGAACATGCTTTTGAGGTTGGCTATGGCTGGAGGCTTCATCATATCAAAAACGATATTGCCGCAGGAGAAGAAACGGTAGAAGCCATTGATGAATATTTCTTTGTGGATGATGCCGGTAACTTTCCAATCGGAACTTATAAAATGTATTTTATCACCAACCACGATGAGAACTCATGGGCAGGTACCGTTTTCGACCGTCTTGGAGACGGGGTTGAGGCTTTTGCCGTTTTATCGGCAACCATCCCCGGCACCTTCCTGATTTACAGCGGACAGGAAGCAGGACTGGACCACATGCTGGAATTCTTTGAAAAAGATGAGATCAACTGGGACGACGTTGTATATCATGATTTTTATAAAACCCTGCTTCATTTGAAGACCCGCAACCAGGCCCTTTGGAACGGCATGGCCGGCGGCCCCATCGAAAGGATACATACCAACCAGGATGAAAATGTATTTGCCTTTGTAAGGGAAAAAGAAAACGACAAGGTGTTTGTGGTGCTTAACCTCTCAGACGAAACCCTGGAAATAAGTTTTGAAGGTGCCCGCTTTGCCGGACAATACCAGGATGTATTTGGGGACAGGACTGTGGATATTACCCGGGACCACATTAAAGTTATGGAACCCTGGTCTTATTATATCTTTGAAAGATAAACCTAAAAGAAAAAAACACAGAAAAGGGCTGACCCGCATGGTTCAGTCCTTTTTTTTCAGGAAGAAACCTCAACCAACCGATGGATTTAAAGGATTCACCTGCTAATGCCATAGCAGGCCTCTGCAAAAGACTGCACAAAGCCAAGGGTCTGGTCCCTGGCTTCAAGATAGCCCATATGCCCGACATTTTTGAGAATCAAAGAGTAAGCCACTTCTGTTAAGGCCATTTGTACCCAGATGTTTTCAAAAGGAACCCTGGTATCTTTTTGACCGGCAATAAACATTACCGGGAAGGTAGCGTTAATCAGCACATCCAGGGTACTTGAGCGGATCTTCATTCCCTCCATTGCGGCAATCAGTGCTTTTGGAGACATCTTTTTTGCGGTTTCCACCAGCTGTTCAATGTCGGCATTGAATTTTGTGCGATTTTCAGGTGCAAACAGGTCGGGAATAAATTTGAAAAGAAAATCTTTATGGTCGTTGTTGATTACTTCAATAGCCTTATCACGGTTTTCACGGGCTTCTTCATTATCGGCCAGGGAGCTGCTGTGAAACAAGCCAAGGCCTTTGGTATTCCCCGGGAATTTTTTGGCAAAGGCCAGGGAAACATATCCGCCCATGGAGTGCCCCACCAATACGGCCTGCTCTACAGACAATTCTTCCATAACGGCTTTAACCAGGTCGGCCATA
>SLRE01000222.1 GCA_007131125.1 Bacteroidales bacterium
ACCTTAATTATTAACAAATATCAAACTTTGTATGTTTGAGCTTCTGGCGGATTGCTTCGAAGACCCGGCAAGGGGGTTATGAAACGGATCAGGGTAGTAAAAAAAACACCGGGCCGGTACTTTTCGGCCCGGTGTTTTGGGGATTGTTCTTGAAGGAGATTCATTTTTAATAATTCAGGAAAAAAACTTCCTGACTTTTACCTAAATAAAAGTTGCCCGGTTTTACCGGATGAAAGGGATTACTCTGTAAGGATTATTTTTACGACCCCTGAGTAATCCGTGGTTTGCACGCGAATGAAATAAACTCCCCTTGGCAGATGGCCAACGGAAAATGACTTTTCGTATCCCTGCCCGATTTGATCCACAGATGATGACCTCACCATTTGTCCCTGGGTGTTGATCATTGAAACCTCTGCTTTTCCTGTGATTTGCCCAAAATTAATATTGATTTTATCCCGGGCAGGATTGGGAAATACCCTGATCTGGCTTTCTTTTTCTTCAAGCTCGCTCACATGGGTTGGCAGGGATTGGAAGCTTGCCCTGAGGGTTTTGTTTCCATCGGGCATTATAAACCAGTATTCCTTTTCTGTAGAAAGAACATTACCTCCATCCATCCATGCTTCGAATTCATAGGTAATATTGGGGGAGGCTTTAAGGTAAACTGCTTCTCCACTCAGGTAAGTGCCTGCACCCGATACCGTTCCTGAAAACTCAGGTTCGATATTTACATTAAGGTTATGGGTAATATTTTGTGCATCCCTCACTTCAATGTTATCAATGGCAAAGAAACCGGTTTGCTGCCCTTTGTATTGGAAGGCAACGCGGATGTTTTCTTTTCCGCCGAATCTTTTCAGGTTAAGGGTGGTCTGGAGCCATTGGCTGGCTGTATGACCTGAATCTGTGGCAGGGTGCCGGCGATTGTCCCATAACTTTTCAAAGGATTGACCATCCCGGCTTACCATCAGGGCAAGATAACCGCTTTGCTCCGGGTCTTCGATATGGGTGTTGAACATGAACCTTAAGCCTGGAAACTCCAGTTCGGAAAAATCCATTTCCGGAAGAATAAGCCATTCGTCAGTTTGGTCAGATGTCCCGGGGGAAAGCATATAAAAGGAATCCCCTGCAAACGGTTCCACGGTTTCCTGCCCGGTGTCGTATTCATCGATAAGCATCCAGGGTTCTCCCTCCAGGCCATGATTGATCCAGCACTCATCGGAGAAGTCAGTTTCAAAGGTTTCCAGGTAGGGCCATTGGTCAATAATTTCATCACAGGGCTCCGCAACCAGCAGATAGGCTGTGTTGGAAGGCTCAGATTCGTTGTTATTGTAAAGTGCCGTAACATGGTAGCGGAAAAACCCACCTTCGGGTAACTGGTCGGTAAACTGTTTGTCGTCCTCTGCGGCTGTATATATTGGTTCGTTGTTTCGGTATAAGCGGTAGCCATCGGGCTGAAGGTTTGTTTTGTGGAGCAATTGATTTTTCTCACTTTCAAGATCATTTGTGGTGAAAGCACTTTCCTGATGAAGGTTTTGGAGGCGGAAAACCTTTTTTTCTCCAGATTCTTTTGAATCCGGTTCCTTGCCAACATAAATGGCAGTAAGGTATGCAAAAGAACCTTCCTGTCCATCAGCGTTGTGTGCATTCCAGTCATCAACGCCTCCAAAGAAAGAAAACCCTTCGGTATAGTTTACCCTTTTCATAAGGGTGGAAGGATGGCCCGAAGAATGGACCGGGCGCACGGCCACATAAAAATAATCATCGAACACCAGGGGCTCATCCAGTTCATAGACATATTCCTGCAAGTGCTGGGCAGTAAGTTCTTCTGATTCATGAAGCAGGGTAAGTCCGTCCGTATCATAAATTTTGAACCGGAACCGGTCATCGGGCCAGGGCTGGCTGTCGTGTTCCACAAATGAGTGAGCCACCTTTTTAAGATTGATCGGGTAGCTTAACCCCAGGGCCGGGGCATCAAACACCACCGCCCTTTCTGGCCCGGCCCAGGTTAGGTGGGTGAAATCACTTACATAGCGGTACCATCCGTCGAGGTTGGGAGCCTGCCCCGGTGCAAACCAGGTCAGTCCGGCCTGTTGTTCATCTTCAAGTGTGGCACTGAGAAATCCGGGTGCAGGATGGTCTTCTGCATAAGGGTCAAACCCGCCCAGGCTTTCGGCCCCGGTTTCAAGGGGGTCAAGATAAGGTTGTAGTTTGCGGTTGGAGTGGTTGTCGTTTTTATCCCAGTGATACCACAATTTCCCGTAAAAGTCAAAAGCATTGGGGTTGCTGCAGCTGGAAGATCCACCGGTCAGGGTTCCGATTATTTTTTTATCACTATTAAAAATAGGGGAGCCGGAGGAGCCTCCTTCTGTAACCCCATGCCCGCTTTGTGTTGAGGTCCATCTGACCCTCCAGGCAGAATTTGGGGCCATTTGCTGCCCGCTGACCAGAGGGGAGGAACTTACCAGGTTGGTATTATAAGTCGAGATTTTTTTGGCGTCTCCACGGGGATGATGTATCCCCACACCCTGTCCGCTGACGGTGTTGGTGCGATCCCATCCGTTCCAGTAGGGGTTCCATGAGGCCGGTGGGGGGTTTTGCAATAGCAAAAGCCGGAAATCCGATCCGCCTTCCAGGGGGCCAAGCGAGATCATATCGGCTCCGTATACCATATTATATGGGGGTGTGCCCTGGTTGGTGCAGCCCTGGTGCTCAAAATTGAAATAAAACTGCCAGTACACCAGATCCTGAGCTGTGGCATTTCTCCCGCAATGTTCTGAGGATAAAAAATATGGAGTGCCATCCTCGGCTGTGTTGTTAACCAGGGAGCCGGTGCACCATGAGTAGCTGTCTCCCACCCGCATAAGCATGCGGGCAATGCCTCGTTTCTCATACTGCCAGTCATTGCCTTCCGGACAATTGATGTTGACCTGGCAATGGCCTGCGTCACCTAATCCTTTCTGCCCCAAGGCACTCATCCCTCCCCCGTAATTCAGGTGTATAATGCTTTCCACTTCCAGGCTGGATTGATGCATGGTTTCCTCCTTTCCCGGGAAGTAAGGCTCCTGGTATTCCAGTACAATATATTCTCCGGGGATGACGGCTGTAGAGAATTTCCGGTTTTTGGTATTGTTGAGATGGTTAAATGCCCCAAGCACCTTTGTTTTGTTTTTGTCATAAACAAACAAACTGGCATCTTCGCTTAACTGAAAATTACTGAAATTAACGCCAATGGCCAGGGCACCGGGAGAATGGATGACCATCCTCCATACATGCAGCTCGTTTTCAATGATTTTCCACTGACCATGGGTTTGGGGCCTGTAACCCGCCGGTATTGCAGCACCTGCATAGGGTGCTACTCCGGGTTTTTCCACTCCCAGCAACTGATCTCTTTTAGCTTTCATATCCTCATCCAGGGCAAGGGTATAAATGCCGGTGTCGGGTAAGGAAAGATTATGCCTGCTGCTGGCGGGAAGCCCACCATGCTGAACCTGGCTGAAACTGCCAAAAGAATATAAAAGCAGGATAAATCCG
>SLRE01000018.1 GCA_007131125.1 Bacteroidales bacterium
GACCTGTCCTTGTTGAATACCGCCAATGGGATGGACCTATCTAGGTTGAATACCGCCAATTTGCCGGACCTTTCCCGAATAATTTCCATCAATGCCCCTGATTGCCCCAAAATCGTATCACCAACAACCCATCGAACTAACCCCAGCATCCTTTCTACAAACCAAACCCACAGGCCTGAAATGTATGGGTCGGGCTGGACCGGCCCTCCCTGTTATCCCAAACCGAACCGTAGGGACAGGGCTTGACCTGTCCGGGTTGAATGACGCCAATGGGCAAGACCTGTCCCGGATAATTTCCATCAATGCCCAGGAATATCCCCGGAACCCAAAAACCTGTTGCATGAAATAAAATTCCGCCTTATCTTTGCAACACTATTGCAAAGATGGAGCAAGCTGAGCAAATATTGAAAAGCAGGAAAGTGCCGGTTACGGCGGTGCGGATCAGGCTGTTAAGGCTTTTGGAGGGGCCAGGCAAGGCCCTGAGCAGGCGCGAGATTGAATCCGCACTGGAGGGGGAGGCGGACCGGGCCACCATTTACCGCAACCTGAGGGCATTGACCAAAAATGGGATCATTCACCGGATTCCCATGAACGGCATGCCGGAAAAATTCAAGCTTGCCGGTTCCTCTCAGCCCAAAGACCATCCGCATTTTTATTGTGCCGGCTGCCAAAGGCTTCTCTGCCTTTCTGCCGGACTGATCAACACCGGGAAGGTGCCCGGGGGCTTTCAGGTGCAATCTACCCACCTGGTAATGGAAGGCCTGTGCAATCAATGTAATACAAAAAAAGCGAAATGAAATTGTTGAGGAAAATTGTTTTGACGTTCACTGCAGCCTTGCTCATGCAGGCGTTTGCAGGATGTGGCAGCCCGGAATTCAGGGAAAGCAGAGAGGTGGTTTCTGTCAGTATCTCTCCCCTGGAGTATTTTGTTGACCGCCTTACCGGCAACAACCTTGAAGTAAACGTGATGCTCCCTCCCGGGGTGGGCCATGGCTCCTACTCCCCTTCTCCGGGACAGTTTGAAAGGCTTTCCGACTCCGGCATCTATTTCCGGGTGGGATACCTGGGCTATGAAAGAGCCTTTATCGGGAGACTGAAAGAGTTGAATCCATCCATGAAGGAAGTAAACCTTTCCGAAGGAGTGGAGCTGATCCGCGGGCCTGAAATCGATCATGGCGACCATGTGCACGAAGGTGGTATTGACCCTCATATATGGATGTCACCTTCGGTAATGCTTTCCCTTTTGCCAAAGATCAGCGGGTCCATTATTGAAGTTTACCCCCACCTGCAGGAAACCGTAGAAGAGAATTATTCCGAATTGGCCAGTGAGATAGAGGCCATCCACCGGGATTTCGAACGCCTTGGGCAGGAACTTCCCAGGCGCAGTTTCATGATCTTTCATCCTGCATTGACATACCTGGCAAGAGATTACGGTTTTGAGCAGATTGCCATGGAGCATGATGGGAAGGAGCCTTCTCCCCGCCACCTGGGCCGTTTGGTAAAAACGGCCCGTGATGAATCCATTCCCGTGATATTTATACAGCAGGAATACGATGTACGCAGCGCACAGCTTATCAGCCAGGAAACCGGGGCTGCCGTTGTGCCTATCAATCCGCTGTCCTACGACTGGATGGAATCCATGCATGAATTGAAAACCCATTTTGAAACCCACCTGCGATGAGCACACCCCTGGTAAAGCTGGAAAAGGTAAGCACCGGTTATGATTCAAAGGCGGTGCTAAGGGATGTGAGCCTGGAGATCCATCCAGATGACTTTATCGGGGTGATCGGTCCCAATGGAGGAGGCAAAACTACCCTGGTAAAGGTGATCCTTGGCATTTTGCCGCCTTTCAAAGGGAAGGTCCGTTTTCCTTCCGGGAAGCCCAAAACCGGTTACCTGCCGCAGGCTTCACAGATCGACCGCACTTTTCCCATCAACGTAAAAGAGCTGGTCAGCTCCGGGCTGAAAGCCCCCAAAGGCTGGTTCCCACACCTATCGCGCAAACAACGGCAAAAGGTGAACCGCATGCTGGAAGAGGCCGGGCTTGAAAACCTGGCTTCAAAACCCATAGGCGATTTGTCCGGCGGACAGCTTCAGAAGGCATTTCTTTGCAGGGCACTGATCAACCAGCCCCAGCTGCTCATCCTGGATGAGCCCAACACTTATGTGGATAAAAACTTTGAACAGGAACTATATGCCTGGCTAAAAAAACTAAGCCCGGACAAAGCCATTATGCTGATCTCACACGACATCGGCACCATCACCCCCATGGTAAAATCCATTGCCTGTGTAAACGGCGGCCTGCATTACCATCCATCCAACCAGCTGACTGAGGAAGTGATGAAGGTATATAACTGTCCGGTTGATGTCATTGCACACGGGCCCATCCCCCACCGGGTACTTAAAACCCACGATTCATGACAGACCTGATTTCCATTTTTGAGTATCAGTTCTTTCGTCATGCCATGGCTGCAGCCGTGCTTACCAGTATACTGGCTGCCATGATCGGCACCTACATTGTTTCCCGCAAAATTGTATTCATCAGCGGGGGGATTACCCATGCCTCTTTTGGCGGGATCGGCATGGCTTTTTACATGGGATTGAATCCGTTTTTCGGAGCCGCCGTGTTTGCCGTGCTCACCGCCCTCGGTATTGAGTGGATCTCCTTCAAGGGGAAGGTACGGGAAGACAGCGCCATTGCCATATTATGGTCTCTGGGCATGGCCATGGGAATCATTTTTGTGTTTCTTACACCCGGCTATACCCCCGACCTGATGAGTTTTCTTTTCGGAAGCATCCTTTCGGTGGGGATCACCGAGCTGCAGCTTTTGCTGCTCTTCTGTGTTTTCATGGCCTTGTTTTACATGATCTTTTACCGTCCCCTGGTCTATTCGGCCTTCGACCCGGAATTTTCGAAAGTCATGGGGATACCCGTGGCCTTTTACCGCTACCTCATGGCGGTATTCATTGCACTGGCCATTGTCATCAGCATACGCACGGTGGGCATCATTCTGGTGCTGAGCCTGTTTACCATACCGCAGATCACTGCCATGCTTTTTACCCGAAGCTTTGCGCGCATTATTCCACTGGCGGCACTCTGGGGAATTACAGGTTCGGTGGCAGGATTGTTTGCCGCATATTTTTTTGACATCCCCACCGGGGCCTCCATGATCTTTTTATTAACCCTGCAGTTCCTGATCATCAGGGGTGTTTTCCTGATCCGCAGTCTCCTGATCAGAAGGGTAAGCTAAGTTTTTTTAATATCGTATAAAGTCTTGAAGTAGTTTTTCACGGGATGGTTAATTGTCCCGGCAAACAGCTGAAAAAATGAACCCGGAAACAACCAAAAAAACACTCAGCCGGCAGGATGTGGAAACCGTTGCCAGGGTGATGGCCGACAGCTTTATGGAAGACCCGCTGAACATTGCCGTCCTGGAAGGGGTTTCCAGAAAGAAAGAATTGCTCCTGGCCCACTCCCTGCTTCATACCCGCCATGCCATGCGTTACGGCACTTTAAACCTTCTGGA
>SLRE01000108.1 GCA_007131125.1 Bacteroidales bacterium
AAAGCGGTTATGAAGTCATCGCCATTGACGACCTTTCCAATTCCACAATAAAGATCTTAGACCTGGTGGCCAAAATTACAGGACGCCGGCCCTATTTTGAAAAACTGGATATTTCAGATGAGGCGGCAACAAAGGCATTCTTTGCGGAGCATTCCGATATCGGAGGGGTGATCCATTTTGCCGCCTTCAAAGCCGTGGGCGAATCGGTGGAATTTCCCCTGAAATATTACCGCAATAACCTTTTTGGCCTTATTAACCTTTTAAATTGCATGCAGGAGCATAAGATCAACCATTTGGTTTTTTCCTCTTCCTGTACAGTTTACGGAGAGCCCGACAAGTTGCCCGTTAACGAAAAAGCCCCGGTAAAAAAGGCCCTCTCCCCATACGGCAATACCAAACAAATTTCTGAAGAAATAATTGAGGACGCCTGCAAAGTTTCTGACCTGAATGCCATTTCCTTAAGGTACTTCAATCCCATCGGGGCCCATGAAAGCGGGCTCATCGGAGAATTGCCCATTGGAGTGCCCAATAACCTGGTGCCCTTTATTACCCAGACGGCCATTGGCAAACGCTCAAAGCTCAAAGTGTTCGGGCAGGATTACGATACCCCCGACGGTACCTGCATTCGCGACTACATTCATGTAACTGACCTGGCCAAAGCCCATGTGGTAGCCGTGAAACGTATGCTTGAAAGCCAAACCGAAAACCGGTATGAGATTTTTAACCTGGGTACCGGAAAAGGCTATAGCGTATTGGAAACCATCAAAGCTTTTGAAAAAGTAAGCGAGGTAAAGCTCAATTATGAAATTACCGGCCGGCGCCCAGGGGATGTGCCAAAGGTGTGGGCCGATACCACCTACGCCAACCTAAAGCTGGGCTGGAAGGCCGAAAAAGGACTGGACGAAATGATGGCCTCAGCCTGGAAATGGGAGAAAAACCTGGCATCAGGTATTTTAGAACAAATTTAACCGCCTGAAAAATGAAAAAAACCATTCTGATAACCGGAGGAGCCGGATTTATAGGCTCCCATGTTGTGCGCCTGATGGTGAACAAATATCCTGATTACCTTATCATTAACCTGGACAACCTGACCTATGCAGGAAACCTGGAAAACCTTACCGACATTGAAAAAAAATCCAATTATCGGTTCATAAAAGCCGATATTGTTGACGGGGATGCTGTTTTCGGCATTTTTGAAAAATTCCGGCCGGATGTGGTAATGCACCTGGCAGCAGAATCCCATGTGGACCGGTCTATCTCCAATCCCCTGGATTTTGTTCATACCAATGTTACCGGTACGGTAAACCTGCTCAATGCTGCAAAACATTTCTGGGAAAAGCCTTTCGAAGGCAAATTATTTTACCATATCAGCACGGATGAAGTTTACGGCTCCCTTGGTGAGGACGGACTGTTTACCGAAGAAACCCCTTACGACCCCCGCAGCCCATATTCTGCATCCAAGGCATCAAGCGACCATTTCGTCAGGGCATACCATCATACTTACGGCTTGCCGGTGGTCATCTCCAACTGCTCCAATAACTACGGCCCAAACCAGTTTCCCGAAAAACTCATTCCTCTTTTCATTCACAACATCATACAGAAAAAGGCCCTCCCGGTATACGGAAAAGGTGAAAATGTGCGCGACTGGCTCTACGTGGAAGACCATGCAGAGGCAATAGACCTCATTATGCACAGGGGTAAAACCGGGGAGACTTACAACATTGGCGGGCACAACGAATGGAAAAACATCGACCTGATCCGCCTGCTTTGCCAGGTGATGGACCAAAAGCTGGGCCGTGATGCCGGCACCTCCGAAGGACTGATTCAATATGTTAAAGACCGGGCAGGCCACGACCTTCGCTATGCCATCGACGCCTCCAAGCTGCAAAAAGAACTGGGGTGGAAACCTTCCCTGGACTTTAAGAGGGGTCTTGAAAAAACCGTTGACTGGTACCTCAACAACAAAGACTGGCTGGACAGCGTCACCTCGGGTGATTACCAGAATTATTACCGCGAACAATACGAAAAAAGGTAAAAACCCCGTTTTTTATTCCGGTGGTTTTTACCCTTACTGCTCCTTTTCTTTCCGGGATAAAAAAAACATTTGTAGTTTTACATCCTAATGAATTAAAAAAGGGAAAGCATAACATAACCCCCGAATCATCATGGTCCGGGTTTTTATCAGAATCCTCCGTTTATGCAGATTTTTGCCAACTGGTTGAAAAAAAAGAAACTGACCTCCCCGGTGGATGTTTCTCCTCTTGTAACCGATATGCACTCCCACCTAATCCCGGGAATTGATGACGGAGTGCCTGACCTGGACACCGCCATAGCCCTGATCAAGGAGCTGGCCGGCCTTGGTTACCGCAAGATTGTCACCACTCCCCACATTATGGTGGATTTGTATAAAAACACACCGGAAATCATCCGCAAAGGAGAAAAGCAGGTAAAAGAAGCCATTGAAGCCGAAAAAATAGAAATGGAGTTTGAAGCTTCTGCGGAATACCAGCTGGATGAGGGTTTTGTTAGTCATTTCAGGAACGGTGAGCTTATGACATTCGGGGGCAAATACCTTCTGCTGGAACTGTCTTACTTCAATGCTCCTCCAAACCTTTATGAAATGCTCTTCGACCTGCAGGTGGCAGGTTATAAGGTAATACTGGCCCACCCCGAAAGGTACGCATACTGGCACAGGGATTTTTCCAAACTGGAAGACCTTAAAAACCGCAATGTTTACTTTCAGCTAAACATGATTTCCCTATCTGGATATTACTCCCTTCCCATAAAAAAAATTTCGGAAAGACTAATAGACGGGGGCATGGTGGATTTTATCGGAAGCGACCTGCATAGCCATCAATACCTGAACCTCATAGAAAAGGCCCTTTATGAGCCTTACCTGGAAAAACTGATTGGCTCAGGCACACTCAAAAACCACCTGCTGTAGCTTTTTCCTTCCACACCAGCACCGTAATGTAAAGCAGGTAGAGCAAAAAAAACACCCATCCCTGCCAGCGTTCCAGAATTTTTTTTCTTGATACCCGCAGGAAGAGAAACAAAAGAAGTGCAGCCCCAATGCCCACCAGAATGTCAAAGTTTAGCACCAGGTTGAATGGAAGGGGTTTGATGGTGGCACTGATGCCCAGTACAAAAAAGATATTGAAAATGTTGGACCCGATGATGTTCCCAATCACCATGCCGGGATTCCTTTTGTAGGCTGCAACAACGCAGGTAGCCAGTTCGGGTAGGGAGGTCCCCACAGCCACAATGGTTAGGCTGATAACCGCTTCACTCATTCCAAGATTTAGAGCCAAAACCGTGGCTCCGTTCACAATCCATCTTCCGCCAGCAACCAGGGCAATGCAGCCTCCCGCAATCATCAAAACCGAAAGCCAGAAAGGAAGCTCCTTTACCTTGTATACCACCACATCTTTCTGGTAGGCAATACCAAATGCATAATACATGAACAGGATAAAGAAAGCGATAAGTACTATGCCGTCGCTGCGGTAAACCATGGAGGTACTGAT
>SLRE01000239.1 GCA_007131125.1 Bacteroidales bacterium
GATATCCCACCGTTTTTTTTCGGAAGGCTCATCGGAAGCAAAATAATCGACAATGAACTGGTAGTTGAAAGTTTCCTTATCGTAATATTTGTTCAGCCCCAGGTAGGCATCATCCAGCAGAAGTTTATTGATAATAAGATGCCGTTTCCGGGGGGAAATTCTGCCGATATCAAATACCATGCGTCTGGCAGCCAGCAGTTGCTCTCCATCCTGGTCTTTTACCGATACATCTTTCAACACGATATTCAGGAAAAAGGACACATCAATTCCTCCCACGGTTATTTCTGTTTCCAGTTCCCGGGAGAGGTATGAGGCCACCTGGCCAACCAGGTAAGTTTGCACCCGCGGGCTCCGCAAAACGGTATAGCTGATGGCAGGCAGCAAAATCAATGCTGCCAGCACTATCAGTAATATTTTACGGGATTTTTTGATACCTTTGTCCTCCTTTAAAACGAAACGGTTAGCCCTTTATAAAAGTTTTATGAGTGTTTACATCCTTGGAATAGAGTCATCCTGCGATGATACTTCTGCAGCTGTGATCAAGGATCGCAAAATTCTTGCCAATTTCATTGCCAATCAGGCAATTCACAAAGATTTTGGTGGTGTGGTTCCTGAGCTTGCTTCCCGCGCTCATCAACAAAACATTATTCCGGTAATCCATAAGGCTTTAACCAATGCAAATATAAGTAAAAATCAGCTAAATGCAGTGGCTTTCACCAACGGGCCGGGTTTGCTTGGGTCATTGCTGGTGGGTGCTTCCTTTGCCAAAACGTTTTCTCTTGGCCTTGGCATCCCGCTGATATCGGTAAATCACATGGAGGCGCACATCCTGGCTCATTTCATTGAAGATAGTCGTCAGCAGGAGCCGCCTTCCTTTCCGTTTTTGTGCCTCACCGTATCGGGGGGCCACACCCAGGTGATGCTGGTAAAGGATTATTTTGACATGGAGCTCATCGGGCAGACCATTGACGATGCAGCCGGGGAAGCCTTTGACAAAGCGGCGAAGATCATGGGGCTGCCCTACCCCGGCGGACCGATGATTGATCAATTTGCAGCAAAAGGAAATCCAGAGGCTTTTCGCTTTCCATACCCTTCTGTGCCCGGTCTGGATTTCAGTTTCAGCGGACTGAAGACTTCCATCCTTTATTTTTTGCGCGACCGGCTAAAGGAGGATGCTGATTTTATAGAAAAAAACAAATATGACCTTTCAGCCTCCATACAGCATACCATTGTCGGCATCCTGATGAAACAGCTAAAGAAAGCCTCCCGGGAAACGGGCATCAAACAAATTGCCATTGCGGGGGGTGTTTCGGCCAATTCGGGATTGAGGCAGGCCCTTTGGGATGAACAGGAAAAAGGAAGCTGGAAGGTTTTTATACCGCCTTTTGAATACTGCACCGACAATGCAGCCATGATCGCCATTACCGGTTATTTCAAATACCTGAAAAAAGATTTCTCTCCCCTGGATATTACTCCTTTTACCCGCTACTGATCCCGGGGTTCCTCTGCGTTTTCATCAGGTGTAATTCGGATAAAACGGTCATTCCCGGCCGACCTGATGGCATGACGATTCTTGTCATAGGTTAGATACCGGTCGGGGTCTCTCCCGCTTTTCTCCTTAATGTAATAATTCATGAGGTAATCAAAAATATATTGCGCATTTTGCTCACCTGCAAAAAAGGCCAGCTCAAATACATCGTCACTGTTGAGATAATAAGGGGTATAGCGAAAAGTAACCTCACCGTTAATGGGGCTGTAAACAAACCTGCCATCGAAGTAATCGCTGGTATGCTGCATGGAATAAAGCACTTCCATAGGTTCTTCGGGTTTGTTAAGGGTGGAAAACTCAAACCAGTGGCTTTGCATCAGGGTAGTCTGCGGAAACCGCTGCCGGTATTGAATGGTATCAACTGCAGAGGTAAAAACGGCCTCATCCAGATATTCCATGAGTTCCATCTGCGCGAGGGAAAAGATAAAAGCAGTGGTGTCGAGGCGGAAAAAGGAATCAATATTATCGGGCCCGAAAACATTCACCTGGAATAGCTCAAGGTGGTATTTCAGGGATTGCATGAAGTTATTCACCAAAAGGGAATCGTCCACCTCATCCACAAAACGGGCCTCTTCAAGGTTGAATGGATCAATGGTGTCGGGGTCGGCTTCATCGGGGTGCACCGGGTAGTATTTGATATTAAGCCCGGGAGGAGGGAGCAGCAACACATTGATATTGGTTTCTTCCTGTACAAACCTTTTGGCCAGTTGGCGCTCAGTGGCGCAGGCAATCAAAAACAGCGCAGGAAGCAAAAAAAGAAAAAGCCGTTTTATCCAGTTCATAACAGAATTGCAATGGGATAAAAATAAATATTTTTTTCGGTCGGCAGGGGTTAAAAAAACAAAAAACCGGGCATTTGCCCGGCTTTCAGTGGTTTAACTTTTCTGGGCCTCCAATAGTTTGGCCCCGATTTCTTTTCCGTATTCAAAGCATTTCTGAAACTCATCTTCGTGAGGGGTGAATTTAACAAACACCCCTTCGCCCTGCACATTGAGCTTAAGGTTTTGCAGATTGGAGTTGATCATTTTTCCGGCTTCCCCGCTCCAGCCATAAGAGCCAAATGCGCCTCCGATCTTGCCTTTATCGCGAATGGGGCTTACCACGGCAAAAAGCTTGTAAATGGGCAGCAGGATGTTCTGGTTAATGGTGGGGCAGCCAATGATGAGGGCACTGCTTTTGGCCACCCGCTCGTCCACATCCCCAATGGGCATGGTTTCGATATCGGCCACTTCCACGCTGAAATTCCCTGTGCTTTGTATTCCTTCTGAAATGGCTTCAGCCATTTTTCCGGTGTTGTGATAGGCAGACACATAAGGGATAAACACAAAGTCTTTACGGGGAGTTTGCAAAGCTTCTTTGGCATATTGTTCAGAGAGGTCCACCCATTTTTTCCAGTCTTTCATCAAGAGGGGGCCATGGCCGGTAAGCACTGCATTGATTTCCAGGGGGCGAATCTTTTCAATGGCCTTAAGCATAAACTTGCTGAAAGGTTTCAGGATTACATCAAAGTAGTATCTGAAGGCATCGCTGAAGTCTCCCACCTTATCATCATACATATCGGGATGGGCATAGTGGCAGCCAAAAGAGTCGCAGGTAAACAGCAGTTTGTCCTCTTCAAGATAGGTGTACATGCTGTCGGGCCAGTGCAGGTTGGGCGCCGAAATAAACCGCAGGGTTTTGTTGCCCAGGTCAATGGTTTCTCCGTCTTTAACAATCTGGTGCTTAAAGTCTTTACCCAGAAAGTCCTTCAGGTAGCCGATGGCCAGGCGGCTGCCCACCACCGTTGCGTTGGGAGCCAGTTCCAGCAGATTGGCAAGGTTGCCGCTATGATCGGGCTCGGTGTGATTCAAAATGATGTATTCAATTTCCGATGGGTCGGTAACCTTTTTGAGTTTATCCAGGTAAGTATCCCAGAATTTCTCCTTGGAGGTTTCAACCACCGCTTTTTTGTCGGCATCTATGAAGTAAGA
>SLRE01000251.1 GCA_007131125.1 Bacteroidales bacterium
ATCAAGAAATTAACAAACCTAAAACCTGTTTCATATGAGCATTTTTAAAAGTACTTTTCTTTTTTTGGTATCAACCCTTTTAATTTCCGGAGTGTTGGCACAATCGCCCTTAATGTTTAACTATCAGGCCGTATTGCGGGATGCATCCGGTGAACCCCTGGCCTCAGAAGAGGTAGTGGTTGATCTTGCCATAATGCAGGGAAGTGTCGAGGGAGAGGAAGTTTTTTCTGAAACCCACACCGTAAGTACCAACGAATTTGGTCTGATCAACCTGCAGGTTGGCTCGGAAGCAACACTGGAAGGAATAGACTGGTCGGCCGATGATTTTTTTATTCAGGTAAGCGTTGATGGAACCATAATGGGATCCAGCCAGTTGCTTAGCGTTCCTTTCGCCCTGCATTCGGCAACCTCAGGCGACGCCTTCAGCGGGGATTATGAAGACCTGGAAAACACCCCGGTATTGGATGATTTTATTTGGATGGAAGAGCCTGAAACCGGGGATATGTTGTTTTATGACGGAGAAAGCTGGACGGCAATCCCCATTGGTGAAGAAGGTCAGGTTCTAACCCTTCAGGATGGAACCCCCCAGTGGGAAGAACCCCCGGCAGATGATAATGGCGATGACAATGGTAACGGTGAAGATACGGTGACAGACATTGATGGCAACGTTTACCAAACCGCGGTTATTGGAAACCAGGAGTGGATGATGGAAAACCTGCGTACCACAAAGTACAAGGATGGAACAGATATCCCCACGGGTTTAAACGATTCAGAATGGGGTGACGACCTTGATGGAGCCTATGCAGTTTACCCCCACGATGGGGTGGCGGGTATTGACTCTGAAGAAGAAATGGCAGAGCTTTATGGGAATTTATATAACTGGCATGCCGTAACAAATGATGGGGGGATTTGCCCGGCCGGCTGGCAGGTGCCTTCCTATGATGACTGGAATGAACTGGTCGATTACCTGATAGACAATCATTCTGAAATAGACGAAGACAACGTTGGCAATGCACTGAAATCCTGCAGACAAGTTGATTCACCTTTGGGTGGAGAATGTGATACGGAGGAGCATCCTCGCTGGGACTCACATGATACCCAGTACGGAACGGATGAATTCGGCTTTTCCGCAGTTCCGGGCGGAAACCGGGCCATTACAGGTGGTTTTTTCAACATTGGTTCTAATGCTCACTGGTGGAGCTCCACAGAAATTTCCTCAACAAGCGCATCCGCACGGACCATAATAAGCAGCAACAGTATTGTGAATGCCACCACTGTTTTTATGGTCTCCGGCTATAACGTTCGTTGTGTTAAAGTTTCAGAATAATAATCTTCCCAAACCCTTATTATGAAAACAAAAGCGTTTTTTATTTCCTTCTTTTTACTGCCATTGTTCCTGTTTACCGCGCCAGCACAGGTTCCTTCCGGTTTCAATTACCAGGCCGTTGTTCGCGATCAGGGAGGCGATCCCATCGGGTCAGAGGAAGTTACTGTTGAAATTGCCATAAAAAAAGGCAGCATGGAAGGATCAACGGTTTTTTCGGAAACTTACCAAACCATGACCAATGAGTTTGGACTGATAAACCTAAAGATAGGGTCGGCCGAAGCTTTTGCAGAAATTGACTGGGGTTCTGAAATGTTCTATTTAAAGGTAAGCATAGATGGAACCCAAATGGGCAGCAGCCCGATACTAAGTGTTCCTTTTGCCCTGTATTCAAAAACTTCTGAGGACACATTCAGCGGAAATTTTGAAGACCTGGTGAACACACCTGACCTTGAGGGTTTTGTTTGGATTGAAGAACCACAGGAAGGTGATATGTTTTATTTCTCCGGTGATGAATGGGAAAAAATTGCGCCCGGGCAGGATGGCGACCTGCTTACTGTGGTAGAGGGATCCCCTCAATGGGCTGATGCCTCTTATTCCCCGGGAACCGTTACCGACATCGATGGCAATGAATATGCTACCTTAAACATTGCCAACCGGGAGTGGATGGCAGAGAACCTGCGCACCACAAGGTTTGCAGATGGTACAGACATTCCAACAGGTTTTTCAAACTCCGAATGGGGCGATCTGGAAACAAGTGCTTATGCCGTTTACCCCCATGAGGACGTGGAAGGCATTGACAGTGAACAGGAAATGGTTGACATTTATGGCAAGCTTTATAATTGGTATGCAGTAACCGATGAAAGGGATCTTTGCCCTGAAGGCTGGTACGTCCCCACAGATGAGGAGTGGACGCTGTTTACCAATTACCTGATAGATAAATATGATGAGGTGGCACTTGCTAATGTTGGGAATTCTTTAAAGTCCTGCAGGCAGGTAGGATCCCCATTGGGAGGAGATTGTGATACTGAGGAGCATCCTCGCTGGAACGCTCATAGCACCCAGTATGGTACAGATATATTTGGTTATAACGCACTCCCCGGTGGCTTTCGTTACACCAGTGGTGCTTTTGCCAGTATCAAAGCCATGGCCTATTGGTGGACCTCGAAAGAAGACACCCCTGACACCGCCTGGAGCAGAGGGGTTGCACGAACTCTTGGTCTTGTAACCCGAAACAACCACAACCAGGGATCCGGGTTTGGGGTAAGGTGCATCAGGGAGACCGAATAAAATGAACGATTACCAAAAACACCTTGTGAGAGACAGAAAAAACCCTCACAAGGTGTTTTTTTATCCTTCCGGGAGATACGCCATGATAAAGTCTTTCAGAAGAGGCTTGTCCCGGTTAGTTTTTCAATGGGCTTCCTACTAAACTGCCTGACACAAGGAAAACGCCATTAATATAATGAAGTATATGGGCAGTTAAGAGGGTCATCTTTTCAGGATTCAATCCCTTACTTCTCTTTCCCTGGTCCAGGTGGTGGAGCGACCGAGAAACCGCATGCCCATCACAAACCCCCTTATTTTTAGGGTGTTGTTGTTTTCAAGGCGCATGTAAGCACTGTAAGTGCGACCGTTTTCGGGGTCGTATATGGTTCCGTTTTTCCACTCCCCGGCTCCGGCATCCCATGTAAAATCCTTCAGAAGCACGGTGCCAAGAAGTGGGCGGGTTCGCTTGCTGCGCTCAGGATTTTCCTTGTCCAGCTTGGGTTGTCCGTCATCATCAAGAGGTTCCTCCAGCCATACCAGCTTGCCTTCAAATTCTCCGGAAGAGGTTTTGTAAATCTCCACCTGTGAGTCTTTGTTTTCGGTAAGCCAGACGCCCTGCACCCTGTCACCCTGCGCAAAAACCCCAAAGGAGAATAAAACCAGGAAAAAGGTGATTTGTATTTTTCTTTTCACGATACTAGTTTTTTGCAGTTTTCCCTTTTGCTGCGATGATCATGATCACCCCAACCACCAAAACAATAAAGCTGATAATCACCGGCGTCCAGTTTGCTTCGGATACCGCAATCTGAATTCCAAAAATATTCATATGCTCGGATTGCCTGATGGCTTCCACTCCAAACCCAATGGTGCCGATCAGCCCGATGATAAATAAAATA
>SLRE01000125.1 GCA_007131125.1 Bacteroidales bacterium
AAAGGCAGGCTGAAGTGGAAAAGAAAATTGAAAGCTTAAGCGAAGTTTCCGGTTTAGGCAGTTCTCCTGATATTCCAATCGGAAGGCATTGCCGCAATCCCTATCCCTGCGACTTTATTGGCCATTGCTGGAAAAAAGTTCCTGATGGCTCCGTTTTTCAACTCAAAGCCCTTCCTGAATACAAAAAGTTCGAATACTATCATCAGGGAATAGAATATGCCCGGGATTTGCCGGAAGATTTAATTCAGGATGAAAACCTTCGTTTGCAAATTCAAAGCATTGCAAACGAGCAGGTCATTGTCAAACCTTCCTCCCTCAAAGAATTCGAAGAAGTTTTTGAAAAATCTTATGCACTGGTTTCCTCACTTTGGTTTGCTCCGGCTATCCCTCCGTTTGACGGGGTAAGGCCATACCAGCCTCTGGTGTATTCTTTGGGAGTGCGAAATGGCAGTCAGGATGCAGGACCGCCGGAATTTTTTATGGCAACCCCCGGAGCTCCCATGCCTGCTGATGTAATCCGGAGTTTTTTTGACTCACTTGAAAGGTTTGAAAAAATACTCGTATTTGATGCGGAAGGGGAGTTGGAGAAATGGAAAGCAATGGGTTCAGAAAACGAAGAACTTTCGCACAGGCTGGAAACCCTTTTGCCAAAAATAATTGATGCCGGTTCCCCTTTCAGGGATGACCGCATCATCTGGCCCCGGATGATGGAATGCGATAGCCCTGAAGCAATTCTCCGTTCACTGGGCTATGATGCTGAAAAGGCCAACGGAGCCCTCACCACCTTTCTGGAAGCAGCCTTGTATTACGCTAAACTTACTCCTGAAGCCGGCAAGCCTGAAGGACCTCAATCCCTGCCTGATATTGAGGCATTTCATGATTCATACCTGGAAAATTTCAATAAGCTGGCCGGTATTTTAAAGGAACTTTTACAGACCAAGCGTTAAAATTTCTAAATAACTTGTAAATCAAGGCATGCAGGTTTTGTTAATATTATTTTCACTTTTTTATTGTCAGCAGTGGTTTGATTTCTTACTTTTGAAAAATGGAAGAGAAGGACCAGAAAAAACGTGAAACCCCTGTCAGGAAAGGAAAAAGAAGCTCATTACCATTCGATTATTCTGAACACGGAAGGGTACCCCCTCAGGCAACTGATTTGGAGGAAGCAGTTTTGGGAGCCATGATGCTTGAGCAAAATGCCCTGACCAATGTTATCGACATCCTTAAACCTGCAGTTTTCTATAAAGAAGCCCACCAGAAAATTTTTTCTGCAATTTTTGACCTTTTCTCCAATTCCCATCCTGTGGATATTTTAACCGTTACCCAGGAATTGAAAAAGCGGGGTGAACTTGATGTGGTTGGCGGTGCCTATTATATTTCCATGCTTACCAACCGGGTGGCTTCAGCTGCCAATGTGGAATACCATGCACGCATTGTACTGCAGAAATTTCTTCAAAGGGAGCTCATCCGCATCAGCTCGGAAATCATAAAGGAATCCTACGAAGATGCCACCGATGTTTTTGATATCCTTGACCGGGCCGAGAAAGAGCTTTTTGCCGTTAGTGAAACCAACCTCCGCCGCAGTTATGAGGACATGCACTCTCTTGTAAAGGATGCGGTGAAGCAGATTGAAAGTGCCAAAAACCAGGATGGCCATATCAGCGGGATACCCAGTGGCTTTTCAGACCTGGACCGGGTTACTGCAGGCTGGCAAAAATCCGACCTGGTGGTTATGGCCGCAAGACCCGGTATGGGTAAAACCGCTTTTGTGCTTTCCATGGCCCGCAACATGGCCGTCGACTTTAAAAAACCCACTGCCATTTTCTCCCTGGAAATGTCCGGCGTTCAGCTGGTAACCAGGCTTATTGCCAGCGAAACGGAGCTGGAGGCTGATAAACTCAAACGGGGTCAGCTCGAGCAATACGAATGGGAACAACTCAACTCCCGGCTGAACACCCTCACCGAAGCCCCTCTGTATATTGACGACACTCCGGCCTTGTCCATTTTTGAGTTAAGGGCCAAATGCCGGCGGCTGAAAGCACAGCACAATATTCAGCTGGCCATTGTAGACTACCTTCAGCTGATGTCGGCAGGTAACGACAATAACCGCGGTAACCGTGAGCAGGAAATTAGCAGCATTTCCCGCTCCATGAAAAGCCTTGCCAAAGAACTGAACATACCCATCATTGCCCTTTCGCAGCTCAGTCGTGCCGTTGAAACCAGGGGAGGGTCTAAACGCCCGATTCTTTCTGACCTTCGCGAATCAGGTGCCATTGAGCAGGATGCAGACATGGTGTTGTTTATCTATCGCCCGGAGTATTACCAGATTTTGGAAGATGAGCAGGGCAACAGCACCGAAGGCCTTGCCCAGCTTATTATTGCCAAGCACCGGAATGGTGGTCTTGCTGATATCAATCTCAGGTTTATTACCAAGTTTGCCAAATTTACCGACTATGGCACCGATGAATACGAATTCTCCGGTGAGATGAAACCCTCCGATTCTTTCGAAAAGGGCTCCAATACCATGACCCTGCCCTCGAAAATGAATGATATGGATGAAGATGATGTACCTTTCTAAAGGTTAAAAATCCTGAATTCAGTTGAACTTTTCCCGGCTTTTTCCTATTTTTATAAGTAGGCGTTCTTTTTGCAGAATAAGGTTTGCCTTTGTTTCGTTTTAAAATGTAAACCCGGGTTTTCGAATTGAATCAACCATGATTAGTGAAGCTGGAAGTATTGATGATGGAGTATGGAAAATGGAGGATAGAGGATAGAGGATAGAGGATAGAGGATAACTCTACCTTCCACCTTCTAACCTCAGTCGGGAACCCTGGAATGCATTTTCAAAGTTTAGAGAATCAAATAGTTTTAAAAAAATAAACACATGAAAAAACTGGTCCTGCTGTTTTTTTTCGCCCTTGTACATCTTACCGTTCATCCCGCACAGATACTGGTGCCCATGGATGATTCACAAAAAAACCACCTGAAAGCCTATGGGATAGCCTATTTTGTGCTTACCCACGATGTGGAGGTCAGCTGGCTGTTGAACTACCGGGGCGGGAGTTTTATGTTTGCTCATCATCCTGAATTTGAAGAGGAGTGTGTGATCCGTGGGGTAAGCTTCCAGGTAATTGCCGATGTTCAGGCAGGGGCCATCCTGAAGGAGATTGCCGACCCTGAGGTGAATAAAGAAGAGATCCGATTGCATAAAGTTCCTAAAATTGCAGTATATACGCCACCCAACAGCCTTCCATGGGATGATGCCGTGACCCTTGCTCTTACCTATGCCGAAATTCCTTACGATGAGGTGTATGACGCAGAGGTGCTGGACGGGAAACTTCCCTTATATGACTGGCTGCACCTTCACCATGAGGATTTTACCGGGCAGTTTGGAAAATTCTGGAGGGCTTACCGAAATCACGACTGGTATAAGGAAGATGTGCGTCTTGCTGAGGAGATGGCCCGCCGGCTGGG
>SLRE01000193.1 GCA_007131125.1 Bacteroidales bacterium
GCTTTGAAAAACTTTTCGGATACATCTGCAGGAAATCCTACTTCCTCAAAGTTCTTTCCAACAAAAAGGTCGGAAGAAAAGAATACATCATTGGGATGGCTACCGGTATAGCATTCGGTAAAAACCCCTTTGTGGTCGGTAACAAATACAAGGTCGTCAATGGATTCCAGCGTTGAACGAATGATCTCCTGCTGCTGAAAACGGTCTGTTTCAAGGTCTTTTTGCGCGCCTGACGGAGTGATGGTTCCCGAAAAAAATCCTTCCTCATCCCGGGAAAAACTAACCAATCCCTTTAAATATCTTTTGTCCCGGAGCTTTATTTCCATTTCCAGCTCCATGGGCTGGGCAGCTGCCTGAAGACCGAAAAGTTCCTGTTTAATTTTTTCCCTTTCCCTGGCATCAAGAAATCTGAAAATATGCTTTCCGCAGAAAGATATGGGGGAAATCCCGGTTATTTTCTCAATGTTGGGACTAAGGGATTGCAGTATCCCTTTTCCCGAAATGAGAAAAACAACCGTATTGGTATTCAATAATATGGACTCCCAGCCTTTATGCATTATGTTCAATTTCCAGCTTTTTCAGTTCCTCAAAAGTATCGTTGGTAAGGGGTTTATTTACAAACTTTACAACGTATGGATTATCTGCAGCCTTTTGATAGTCATCAGGGTCGATAGAAGAAGAGACCATAACCACCCGGCATTTTTCTTTGATGATATCATCCATTTGGTGAAACTTTTCCAGGAAACCAAACCCGTCCATTTCAGGCATACGAATATCCAGAAAAATCATTTCAGGAAGCCTTTCCCGGTTGTTTTGAAAAGTATCCGACAGGTAGTTCAATGCGGCCATTGCGGTGGTTTTTACCACAATATTTGCTGCATAGTTATTTCTTTCCACCATTCGGCAGTTGACCATGTTGTCAAGTTCGCTGTCATCAACCAGTAGTAAATGTTTAATAGTCATATCCTATCGACTTTATTATTCAATGGTTTGTTGGGCAATTCCACAGAAAAGGAGGTCCCCTTTTCTTCTTCGGAGTTTACCTCAATACTCCCATCCAGTTTTTCAATAATTTCTTTTACGATATACAGGCCTATTCCGCTTCCGTTGCTTCTTTCCGTTCCCCTGTAAAACATATCATAGATATGGGGAAGGTGGTTATCCGGAATTCCGCTGCCATTGTCTTTAATTTGGATGTATGCTTTATCGGCCCTGGATTTTATGTCAATTGCGATAAAGGGATTTGCCTGCCCGGGTTTTTGAAATTTAAGGCTGTTTGAAATAAAGTTGTTGAGAATGATTTCAATACGCCTTGGATCGGAATAAAAAGCAGCCTCCCCATTAACCTTGATGCGCCAATCCACTTTTTCTGCCCCGGGAAGGTATCTGAGCTTTTCAATAACCTTGTCGATACAGGATTTAAAATCAATGGGCTCATGATTTACCTCAAACCTGGAGTTTCTCGAGTAATCAATGATGTCGTGAATGATCTGGTCAAGCTTATTGATGCTTTCCTTCATCATCTTGATGTATTTCTTTTCTTCCAGGCTTTTGGTTTCCAGGTGCATAAGGTTTATAAGGCCAAGGACCGACATCAGGGGCGACCTCAGTTCGTGAGAAGTACTGTAGACAAAGCTGTCGAGTTCGGCATTGGTTTTGCGTAGCTCCCTGTTTTTCAGTTTCAGTGTTTTTTCAGAAAGTTTCTGTTCAGAGATATTGGCCAGTACGGCAACAAAATGCGACACATTGCCTTTGCGGTCTTTCACAGGGGAAGTAAGTACCATTCTCCAGTTTTCCCTGCCCTGCTCATCACAGAAATAGAATTCACCCTTAAAGTTTTCTCTTGCTTGAATGGCTTGTTTGATGCTACGGGTAATTTTTTGGTCTTCCGGGTTCCCAATCACATCCAGGAAATTTTTCCCGGTTATTTTTTTCTGTTCAATACCGGTAATTGCCGATAGCTCCCTGTTGGCATAAATAACTGGGTTACCCGGGCTAGTGGCATCCATGATAAGGATTCCCTCCAGTGCACTTTCAATTGCCCGGCGCTGAATGCGTAACAGGTCCTCATTGTTGCGTCTTTCGGTAATGTCATAGCAGGAGCCGATAAATCCGGCAAACTCACCTTCCAGGTTTTTGAAAGGCCTGCCAACATTGAGCACCCATCGGTATTGGTTGTTTTTATCCAGTATGCGATGCTCAATCTGAAAAGGTTCGTGGCTTTGATAAGCTTTTTCAAAAGCGGACAAAAACTTTGGAGCATCTTCAATATGCAGTTTGTCCATCCAGTCTTTTTCAATTTCTTCCTGCAGGGAACGGCCGGTAAATTCCAGCCAGGTGTTGTTGAAATAATCTGTTTTTCTGGCAGAGTTGGTTTTCCAGATCATGCTGGGAAAATCCTTCAGCAGGGTAAGATAAAAGTCTCTGGCCCTGATAAGGTTTTCTTCGGCCTTTTTCTGCCGGGTAACATCCCGGCAAATTACCGTAACACCATCGGCAATATCCAGGCTGTTGTGGCGGGGAGATATTTTGGCATTGTACCACAATTCCGTACCAAAAGCCTCCAGGCAATAATCAATCTGCTGGGTGCGTCCTGTTTCGATGACTTTGTTAATGGCATTGAGGTATTTTCTTGATACCTTTTCCGGGAATCCAACTTCCGTGATGGATTTGCCCACAAAAAGGTCGCTGGAGAGTGAAAGCTGCTTTCTGTGGCCGGCCTGGTAGTACTCGACAAACTCACCTTCGTTGTTAAGGGTAAAAAACAAATCGTCGATGGAAGAAATGGTTGAACGCAGCATTTCGTGCTGCTGATGCATCAGCTCATCGGCCTTAACCTTTTCAGTAATGTCCTGAATCTTCAGAAAGATCAGTTTGCGGTTTTCAATGGTAATTTGGCTTGCCAAAAAACACAGATCAACCATGTTTTGCCGGGGATCAAGAAACTTCAGGCAAATGTTGGCTTCATCTTTTTGAAGGCTTTCCTCAAAAAACTCCTGAAAGCTGCCATTGCATTGGGGATGCAGTTCGCAGATGTCCTTCCCGATCAGTTTTTCTTCGGGAATTCCGTAAAGATTTGCAGCGGCTTTGTTGGCATCAACGATTTTACCGATTTCTGGATTTACCAGCAACTGAATGACTGGTCCGGATTGAAAGAGGGTCTTATACCTTCTGTTTTCCAGGAGAGCTTTGTTTCTTTCCCGGTTTTTAAGGGCATTATATATTGTTGCCAGAATAACTTCATGGGAAGCAGGCATAAACACAGGATAGCATTCCCGGTTAAAATTTGCCTGGCTGAAAGCTTCAATATCACCGGGTTCAACCAATACGATAAAAGGAATATCCAGTCCTGGTTTAAAAGGCTTTTCGGGATTGTTATGCTCTTGCAGAAAATGTTGACTATCGGCAATTATCAAATCCAATGCCTGCCCGGAACCGTTATGGGGTATTTCCACTTCAGGAAATTTAC
>SLRE01000192.1 GCA_007131125.1 Bacteroidales bacterium
AAACGGATGAGATTTTGGTCAATAACACTGGCAGGGCTTCTTTTATTGGGAGGTTGCCGTACCCAGGAACGGGTTTACATGGAAGAAGAAATGGACGAACACACCCTGAAAATGATACAAAGACCCATACAACAGCGCAACAATGAATTTGCATTTGACCTGATGCGTCACCTGCCCGAATACGAAGAAAATTTTGTTATTGCACCTTTCAGTATTTCTTCGGCACTGGCCATGACTTATGCAGGCGCAAGAGGGGAAACCCAAAAACAAATGGCCACCACCCTTTATTTTGACCCGGCCCAGGGTCGCTTTCATTCCGGTTTTGGGGGCTACCTCAATAAACTCCGCGACCTTACCGGGGAAGGACTGGAGCTGAACATTGCCAACAGCCTGTGGGCTCAGGAAGATTACCCCTTCCGTGATGCTTTCTTTAACAGGGTGGAAGAACACTATGGCTCCCTCCTTTATAAGGTTGACTTTGTCGGCAACCGGGAGCAGGTTAGGGAAGACATTAACGACTGGGTATTTGAAGAAACCCGCGAAAAGATCCGCGATCTGATCGCCCCCGGAGTATTTACCGACGATACCCGCCTGGTTCTGGTCAATGCAGTGCATTTCTTCGGACCATGGATGGTAGAGTTTGATAAGGAGCTGACCCGGGAAATGCCCTTTCACACCCATGATGGGGAAAGGATAATGACCGACTTTATGTTCCGTACCGAAGAACTCAAATATTACCAGGATGACTACCTCCAGGCCCTGGAAATCCCTTATGCAGGTGGAAATTTCTCCATGATGCTGATGCTTCCTGCCGAAAACAAATCACTAAAAGATATTGAACAAAAGCTTGGGGCTTTGAAGTTGCTGGAGATCATGAATGGGATGACCAAAACAGAGGTGGAAGCCATGATTCCCCGGTTTGAAGCCGAAACCAAAACCGACCTTGAAGATGTGCTGGCCGAAATGGGTATGCCGATTGCATTTTCCGACCGGGCCGACTTCTCAGGCATGACAGGAGAAAAAGACCTGAAAATTGACAAGGTGATTCATCAGGCCATGATCGAAGTAGCGGAAGAAGGTACTGAAGCTGCCGCTGCTACTGCAGTGGTAATAATCCGTAAAACGGCCATTGATCCGGAAGAGGAAGAAAAAATCATCTTCCGTGCCGACCGTCCTTTCCTGTTTATGGTTAAAGACAATTTCTACGACAGCATACTGTTTATGGGCCGGGTAAATAAGCCCTGATATACAGCATTTAATTATTTGAAAAAAGGCCGGGGCACTACCGGCCTTTTTTTTACATCCATTGCCCATTGCTTAAGCAGTTTCCTGTATAAAAAAAATCCTGTGTTTTTTTTATTTTTGTTTTGAAAGAGCAGGGCTAATAAGCGGTATATCAAGGTATATAAGTTGGTCGGGAATAAAAACACGGCTGACCAATCGGCATAATACTTGCAACTGCTTTTAGTTTTCCGGCCCAACCCGGGATGCCATGAAAAGTTCAAATTACCCATGAAAGCCACCAACCGCAGGGAATTTTTGAAAAAAGCCGCATTGGGAAGCGCAGCAGCGGTTTCTGCAGGATGGCTGTGGTTTAACGGTCAACCTCTCTGGAATGGGTTTTTTATCCCCGCTTCCAAAGCATTGGGGTATTCCGCTTATGCCCATACCAACCGGGGCAAGGAAGCCATGTTTTTTCAAAAAAATGCCAACCGTAGCGTCAACTGCCTGCTTTGCCCCCATGCATGCCGGCTGAATGAGGGACAAACCGGGATTTGCAGGGTCAGAACCAACCGAAACGGAACCCTTTACAGCCTGGTATATGGCAGACCATGCTCCGTAAACGTCGGCCCCATTGAAAAAGCCCCGATTTACCATTTTCATCCCGGACATGAACGCCTGTGTGTAGCAACGGTTGGCTGCAATCTGCGTTGTAAATACTGCCACAACTGGCAAATTTCACAGAGCCGTCCGGGGCAGGTCAGGGAATACGATATGCCTCCCGAACAAATTGTTGGAGAAGCCTTACGGCAAAACCTGAAATCGATTTCTTTCACCTATACAGAACCCACGGTTTTTTACGAGTACATTTACGACATAAGCAAAATGGCCCGTGAACAGGGCTTAAAAACCAGCATTGTGTCCAATGGGTATATAAATCCACAGCCCTTGCGAAAGCTCTTAAAACATCTGGATGCTGTAAAGATTGACCTGAAGGCATTCACTGACGACTTTTACCGGAAAATTGCCTCTGCCAGGCTTAACCCGGTAAAGCAAACCCTGGAAGTGCTCAGGGATGAAGAAGCTTTTTTTGAAATCGTTAACCTTGTGGTACCCGGGCTCAATGATGACCCCAAAGAAATAAAAAAAATGTGTGTCTGGATCAGGGAAAACCTGGGAGCAGAAACTCCCATCCATTTCAGCAGGTTCTCTCCCACTTACCAGCTTTCCAACCTGTCTCCAACCCCGGTCAGGACCCTGGACAAGGCCATAGAGATTGCAGAAGATGCCGGATTAAAATATGTGTATATCGGTAATGTGCCCGGCCACAGGCACAACTCCACCTTTTGCCCGGGTTGTAAAAAACGCCTGATACACCGGATGCATTTTTCGGTGTTGGAACAAAAACTGAAAAACGGGAAATGCACTGAATGCGGGCATGCATTGCCCGGGATATGGAAAACCTGAAAAACCAGTCATTTATGCATCACAGCAATAGAAGGGAATTCCTGAAAAAATTACTGAGCGGAGGAGCGGCCATCGCTTCGGTCGGCTGCCTTCCTTTTCTTTGTCAGCAGGGATTTTCCATGTTTTTTCCCGGAGCTTCAGGAAAAGCCCCGGGAAGCTCTTTTAACAAAATGAACATCCCCGATATGGAAGCAATGTATTACCGCCAGCTGGCAGGAAACCGGGTAAGGTGCGAGCTTTGTCATCAGAATTGCACCATCAGCAACCGCCGCAGAGGCAACTGCAAAAACCGGGAAAACCGGCAGGGAAAACTTTATTCCCTGGTTTATTCCCGCCCGTCTGCCATCAACATCGATCCCATAGAAAAAGAACCCCAGCACCATATGCTGCCGGGCAACCAAATGATTTGCATCGGCACTGCAGGCTGCAACTTTCATTGCAGGCACTGCCACAACTGGCATCTTTCACAGCGGTCAATTGAGGAAATTGGAACCTATTACCACTATACCCCGGCAGATATTGTGCGGGCTGCAAAAGAAAACGGGCTGCCTGCCATTTCCGCCACCTACAACGAGCCCACCGTATTTTTTGAATATGTGCTGGACATTGCCAAAATTGCACAAAGGGAAGGGATTCGTATTCTCTGGCACTCCAATGCCTTTATGCATACCGAACCTTTGAAAGAACTCCTGAAATATACCGATTCGGTAACCATCGACCTGAAAGGTTTTTCTCAGCAAGCTTACGAAAACTCTGCAGGAAAGCTTGAACC
>SLRE01000123.1 GCA_007131125.1 Bacteroidales bacterium
AAAATATCAGAGAAAACCCGGTACAATGTAACTAATAATTAAAACGCAGTAGCCCCGACAGGAATCGAACCTGTATCTAAAGTTTAGGAAACTTCCATTCTATCCATTGAACTACGGGGCCAAAAACTGCTGGCAAATATAAGGAAAATTTTCCTTTTTGCAGAATACCTGTTTAAGGATTTCAGGTTTTCCCTGAATTTTTCTTAGCATAAAAAGGTTATTCGCCTTAACTTATGCTGCTTCCGTTGTTAAAAGATTTTTCAGGAATGACAAAGCTTAGCTCTCCGTCATTGTTTTCGGCCATGAGCAACATACCGTGTGATTTGATTCCTTTTATGGTCTTTGGTTCAAGGTTTGCCAGCAGCAGTACTTTTTTCCCGATTATTTTTTCGGGTTCATAATACTGGGCTATTCCCGAAACAACGGTCCGTTTATCCAAACCGGTATCTACCTCCAGCTTCAGCAGCTTTTTGGTCTTTGTGACCTTCTCAGCGGACACCACGGTGGAAACCCTTATGTCTAATTTTGAAAAATCATCGAAAGAAACCGGTGCTTTGAAGGGGGTTTGATTTTCTGCTTTGCTTTTGTTTTCCTCCTTGGATTTGAGCAGCTTATCCATTTGCGCCTGCACTTGGGAGTCTTCAATTTTTTCAAACAAAAGAGATGGCTTTTTTATGCTATGCCCGGAAGTTAGCAGTTTTTTTCCACCAGCTTGCTCCCATTTCATGTCCTGAATATCAAGCATATCCTGAAGCTTATTTGCAGTAAAGGGGAGAAAGGGTGCAGAAAGGACCGATAGGCTTGCACAGATTTGCAGGCTCACATTCAGAATGGTCTTTACCCTTTCGGGTTCGTTCTTAAATATTTTCCAGGGTTCGGCCTCTGTCAGGTAACGGTTGCCAAGCCGGGCAAGGTTCATCATTTCTGCCAGGGCTTCCCTGAAGCGATAAAGGTCAAGACTTTTGCCAATACGGGCAGGAAACCCGGCAAGTTCTTCCAGGGCTTTTTTATCCCCGGGTTCCAGGGGCCCGCAGGAAGGTACTTTCCCCTCAAAATACTTGTGGGTAAGCACCAGGGTGCGGTTTACAAAATTTCCAAAAATGGCCAGCAATTCGCTGTTGTTGCGGGCCTGAAAATCTTTCCAGGTAAAATCATTGTCCTTTGTTTCCGGGGCTGCAGCGCATAAAACGTAGCGAAGCACATCCTGCTTGCCTGGAAAATCTTCAAGATATTCGTGCAGCCATACCGCCCAGTTGCGGGAGGTGGAAATTTTATCCCCTTCCAGGTTCAGGAACTCATTGGCCGGCACATTCTCGGGAAGGATATACGACCCTTCGGCCTTGAGCATAATGGGAAAAATAATGCAATGAAAAACAATGTTGTCTTTGCCAATAAAATGAACCAGCTTGGAGTCGGGACTTTTCCAGTATTGCTCCCAGGGTTTTCCATGGGTCATGCCCCATTCACGGGTAGCAGAAATATAACCGATGGGTGCGTCAAACCATACGTAAAGCACTTTGCCATCGGTTCCTTCCAGGGGTACCTTTACTCCCCAGTCCAGGTCGCGGGTAACAGCCCTTGGCTGCAGGCCCTGGTCTACCCATGATTTCACCTGCCCGTATACGTTGGGCTTCCAGTCGTGCTTATGGCCTTCCAGAATCCACTCCCGTAACATGGGTTCGTAATCGTTCAAAGGCAGATACCAGTGCCGGGTTTTTTTCATCTGGGGTTTATTACCGCTAAGCACCGAGCGGGGATTGATAAGGTCGGTGGGGCTCAGGGAGGTCCCGCAGTTTTCGCACTGGTCGCCAAAAGCCTTTTCATACCCGCAATGAGGACAGGTACCGGTAATATAACGGTCGGCAAGAAACTGCTTGTTTTCTTCGTCATAGTATTGCTCCGTTTCTTTTTCAATGAATTTTCCCTTCTCGTAAAGTTTTTTAAAAAAGGAGGATGCCGTTTCATGGTGCACAGGCCTGGAAGTACGGCTATAAACATCGAAAGAAATCCCGAATTTTTCAAAGGAACCCTGAATCATGTTGTGGTATTTGTCCACGACCTGCTGAGGGGTAATTTTTTCATTGCGCGCCTTGATGGTAATGGGAACCCCATGTTCGTCGCTGCCGCCAATAAAAAGCACATCCTCACCCTTTAACCGCAGGTAACGGGCATAAATATCTGAAGGAACATAAACCCCCGCCAGGTGCCCAATGTGTATGGGACCATTGGCGTAAGGCAGGGCCGATGTTACCGTGTACCTTTTAAACCTTGCATTACCGGTCTTTTCCTCGTTTGTCATATCGCTTTAAATATATTTGAATCTGCACTGAAATAACCCACAAAGATATAAAATGTAAGCAAGGCAAGCCCGGATTAACCTGTTTGTTAAATGATAACCCAAAGCTGGAAGTCGTTCCGTTAAAATAAGGTTGGTACTTGAAGTTTTTGGAAAAATTATTTTATTTTGCCAGTCAAACATTCCCTGGTTATGCTTTTGTTCCCGGTGGTAAATAAAAAAAATCAACGCTTTTTAACCGGTTCACGGATAGTCGGTGCCGTTATTGTTGCCTCTGGTTTGTTTTTGTGGATGGCCGGACTGAATAAAATTCTGTTTTTGGATTCCGCTGTTATTACTCTGTTGGGAGCTGCATTGATGGGCTTGTCTTTTTTATCTTCCATTGTTTTTTCAAAACATCTTTTGAAAGGGTTTTTGGGGTTTTCCGGGGGCAGCCTTTACATTTATGACCAAAACAAATCCATGCAAATCAGCATACCACAGGAAAAAATTTCAGCCTTGCTTTTTAAACCCGGTCCGACTGCAAACAACCACCCCGGGTACACCCGTATGCTCGGACTTCCCGGTCTGCTCTTCGGCAGTTATGACGGTTCGGGCTCCATGCTTGAGGTTAAATCCCCTCTGGGACGCATGCGTTTTTATATTCGCTTTGATACCGATGCCGCGCAGCATCATTTTATAAATACCATAAAAACCCACCCCGAAACCCACATACTGAAAAAATAGTTCTCTGCCATTCCCCCTGTCCTTTATCTGCCACCAAACAAACGACCTGCCCTTAACTTACCCGATTCGAACTGGAAGAATCCGTTTAAAAGAATTAACTTTGCATGAATAAACTGACGTAATGGCATAAATAATGTTTCTTTTTCCGGTCCTGAAAAGGAAAAACCAGATATTACTGCGCGTATTATGGTCCCTGACCGGGGTTTCTTTTTTGGGATTCCTTGTTAGTGCCTTTGGGGGAGAGGTTTTTTCGTGGAGTAATTTTTTGCAGTATTACTGGTTTTCCGGGATGCTTTTTTTCCTGATTGCAGCCATTGCTGGCAGGAGCCGGCAAAAGGAATTCGAACCGGCCGGCATGCTCGGCATCCGCAATCATGATTTTTTCATCAAAGACAAAAACCGGGAAAA
>SLRE01000145.1 GCA_007131125.1 Bacteroidales bacterium
CCCACCACTTCGGGGGTGAGCAGCCTGGAGGTGGAGTCCAGGGGATCGACGGCAGGGTAGATTCCCAGCTCAAATATCTTTCTTGAGAGTACGGTGGTGGCATCGAGGTGCGAAAAGGTGGTGGCAGGTGCCGGGTCGGTCAAGTCGTCGGCAGGCACGTAAACGGCCTGAACCGAAGTAATGGATCCACGGTTGGTGGAGGTAATGCGTTCCTGCATGATCCCCATTTCGGTGGCCAGGGTAGGCTGGTACCCTACCGCCGAGGGCATACGCCCCAAAAGGGCCGAAACTTCCGATCCGGCCTGGGTAAACCTGAAAATATTATCAATAAAAAAGAGGATGTCGGATCCGCTGGCCTGGTCTTCCCCATCCCTGAAATACTCGGCAACGGCAAGGCCCGAAAGGGCCACCCTTGCCCGCGCACCAGGAGGCTCATTCATCTGCCCGAAAACCAGGGTGGCCTGTGACTGAGCCAGCTCTTTGCGGTCAACCTTCGACAGATCCCAATGGCCTTCTTCCATCGATTTTTTAAACTCTTCACCGTAGCGGATAACTCCTGATTCGATCATCTCCCTCAGCAGATCGTTGCCCTCACGTGTGCGTTCTCCCACTCCGGCAAACACGCTGGTGCCCTGGTAACCCTTGGCAATGTTGTTGATCAGCTCCATGATGAGAACGGTTTTGCCTACACCGGCCCCTCCAAACAGACCGATTTTTCCTCCCCGGGGGTAGGGGGCAAGCAGGTCAATCACCTTTATGCCGGTATAAAGCACCTCTGTTTCTGTTTTCAGGTCCTCGAATTTTGGAGCTTCACGGTGAATGTCGCAACGCTTTTGGGTTTTTACCTCTCCCAGTCCATCAATGGGGTCTCCCACCACGTTGAACAGCCTGCCGCGGATTTCCTGTCCGGCAGGCATGGTAATGGGCCCTCCCGTTGAGATCACCTTCATGCCCCTGGACAGCCCGTCGGTGGAGTTCATGGCAACGGTGCGCACGGTATCTTCACCCATGTGCTGCTGACACTCCAGAACCACACGGCTGCCGTCCGCGGTTTGTACCTCCAGGGCCTCATAAATGCCGGGAAGTTCTTCGGTGTTCTCAAAAATAACATCCACTACCGGACCAATGACCTGTGAAATTTTTCCTGTTTTTTGTACCATAAGGAAAAACGGGTTTTATGTGTTTGGATTTGAATTGCTTTGCCTTTGTTTACGAAAGCGAAAATAAGCAATTTTGAAAATAAACAAGCTTAATGGGTTAAATTTTATTTTTAACTTTACCCTAAAGTCTATAGCTCTGTAAGCTAAACAGTAAAAAGTGAACCACACGATCCAATCAAAGTGCAATTTTCTCTGGATGGGGGAAAATCTCCTGAAGGAGCACCCCGGCTTTCATTGCGGGGTGATTTCTTATTTTGACGGGATGCACCATCAGCACCGGGCCTTGCTGGAATATGGTCTTAAGCTGGCCGGCGGAGAGCATTCCAGGTTGCTGGTGGTGGTAGTTCAGGATAAAGGTCTGTCCGGTGGGCAAAACCCCGGCTCATTGCTGTCCCCTGAAGAAAGAGGCAGCATGATTGAAGGGCTGGGTTATAAAAACATTGTTCTGGCCGGTCTCCCGGGTCATTCTTTCAGAAGTGAGGAAGACCCCATAATGGAAATTGTGGCCGGCAAAACCGGCTTGCTGATTCCCGGAGTGGATGTTGTGCAGCGGGGCAGGGAACAGGAACGTCACCCCCTGGATCTTTTGCTGAAACAGTTTCCCGGATTGCGCATCGACCAAGGGTTTTCCAGGATGTTTGAAAAAGATTTCTCTCCCGAAATTGCCCGTTTGATAGCCGAAGGAAATATGTGGGATGCCTTTCAAAAAGCAGGATATGCCTATTTTTTGAACGGGCAGGTGGTGGAAGGCAATAAAATAGGCCGTACCCTGGGCTATCCCACGGCCAATCTTAAACCCGAACATCCCGAAAAAGTTGAACCCGGACAAGGGGTTTATGCCGCCCTGGTTAAGGTGGAAGGAGAATGGTACCAAAGCATGGTCAATATTGGCATCAGGCCCACACTCGACCTGGAAAATGTTACCATCGAGGCTCACCTGTTTGATTTTGACAAAAATATTTACGGGCAGGAAATAGCCATTCACTTCCTGCACCGCATCCGTGACGAAATGCGCTTTACCTCCCTTTCGGAACTGAAAGAACAGCTGAAGCTTGACCAGACCAACACCCTTGACAAGTTGTCGAAGGTAAGTAAGGAAATTGTCAGAACGGGGAACTTCATTTTTTCCCTTGAGCTGCCGGCAAAAGAGAAATAACTAACTGATCGTTATGTCGAAAACTACCACACGTGGATTGATATTGCTGCTGATTATCCTTGCAGCCGGTGGATTTTTTGTCTGGTATTTTCTCAGGATCGTTATCTATATTTTAATTTCCGTTATCCTGGGAATCCTTGGCCAACCCATTGCCGATTTTTTGCATAGGCTGCGCATTGGGCGGGTTCGCATCCCCATGGGTGTGTGTGCCTTTATTACCCTGATAGTGATGATCGGTATCCTTTTGTTTGCCACGACCGTGTTTTTGCCCCTGCTGGCCAGACAGGCAGCCCTGGTTTCCGATCTTGGGGTGCAGGGGATCATGGTTGGCCTGGAAGAACCCCTGAAAGAACTGGAAAACCTATTTGTGCAGTGGAACATCCTGGAAGCCGATCAAACCATCAGCGGTACAGTTGTTAAAGAGTTGCTGAGCGTAGTAACATTCGATAGGCTTACCGTGGTGTTCAGCTCGGTGATCAACCTTGCAACCGAAATTTTTATCGGCTTTCTGGCCATTTCCTTTATAACCTTTTTTGCCTTAAAGGACAAGCACCTTTTTTCTGATGTTATCGTGTATTTTACTCCAATGCATTACAAGCAGGAAGCCAGGAATATTCTGGCAGAGAGTAAGGTGCTGGTGCGGCGTTATTTTGCAGGGTTGATCATTCGCATTGTGCTGGTATTTATCCTGACCTTTTTAAGCATTTGGCTGCTGGGGATAAAAGGAGCCCTGGTCATTGCTTTTTTCTCAGGTGTGCTAAGTATTATTCCTTACCTGGGGCCGATCATTGCTACCTTTATAGGGGTGTTTATAGGTGCCAGCATGAACCTGGGCATGGATTTCTATACCCAGATGCTTCCGTTGATGGTGCAAATTGTTCTGGTGTTTATTGTGGTCAATATTTTTGATGTGGTGGTGCTGCAGCCTGTTATTTACAGCAGAAGTGTATGGGCTCACCCTCTGGAAATTTTCCTGGTGTTTATGGTGGCTGCCATTATGGGGGGAGTGTTCGGGATGATCATTGCCATTCCTGCCTACAGCGTGCTCAGGATCTTTGTGAAGGTGTTCATGGAAAAATCTCAACTGGCCCTGAAGTTAAAGGAAGAACTGCAAATCTGAGCCTGATGATCCTTCGTTATCGGTTTTTTATCATTGATTTGCTGCGCCTGGCAGGCAGTCTGAACTTTTCCCGGGTGTTTAACTACCTGCGTATGCGGTGGGGATTGCTGCTGAGTAATATTACCGGGAAGGTGAAGGTTTACGGTGGGCCATTTTCCGTTTCCACCGAAGTGGCCTCGGTATGCAACCTCAGATGCCCTGAATGCCGGGTTGGGCAGGGTCTTACCAGGCGGTCCCGGCCTTTTATGGACAGGCAAACCTTAAAAACCATCCTGGATGCGCACCGAAAACATGCTTTTTATGCCAATCTTTATTTCCAGGGCGAACCCATGCTGAATGTGCAACTTGCTGAATTAATCGGTATTGCAAAAAAGAAAAGGTATTATACCAGTATTTCCACCAACGGGCAATTTCTCAATCAGGAAAGTTGTGCCTCACTTGTAAACAGCGGACTCGACCGCATAATCATTTCCCTTGACGGTCTTTCGGAAAAAAGCTACCTGCAATACCGCAAGGGAGGCTCTTTCCAAAGAGTACTGAAAGGCATTGAATTTCTTAATTTGGCCAGGAAAACCCTGAAAAAGAACAATCCCCTGATCGTAATTCAGGTTCTTGTTAACCGTCACAATGAAGAGGAAATTCCTGCTGTCCGCAATTTGGCAGGAAAACTTGGAGCCGATTTGGTGCAGCTGAAAAGCATGCAAGTTTACAATAAAGAAAATGCCGGGGAACTTCTTCCCCAAAACTCTAAGTACAACCGCTATCAAAGAAAAGAGAAAAACAGGCAGAACGGACTCAAGTCAGGGAGAAAGAAGGCCTGCTACCGACTTTGGAGTCATGCCGTGTATACTTCCGATGCCATATTGGTTCCCTGTTGTTATGACAAGCTTCCGGAGTTTCCCCTGAGTGAAGAAGGAAGCTTTGTTGAGAGGGAAAACTGGTTTTCACCCGAAATGTATGCTTTCCGGGAAAGGGTCATGCAAAGGCGGGAGAAAACAGGTATTTGCTGTAACTGCGCATTATGAGTTATATGGTCATAATGTCGTTTTCCTTGTGCTCGACCAACTTATCAACCTTGCCGCTGAATTCGTTGGTCAGGTCCTGTATGTCATTTTCAAACTTTTTTACCAGGTCTTCGGGCACTCCTTCTTTCCCCAGTTTTTTACCGTCATCAATGGCATCTCTGCGGATGTTGCGAATGCTCACCTTGGTGTTTTCGGCTTCGGCCTTCACTTTTTTTACCAGCTCTTTTCTTCTTTCCTCGGTAAGCGGGGGTACCACGATGCGGATGATCTCTCCGTCATTCTGGGGGTTGAACCCCAGATTGGCTGCCTGAATGGCTTTTTCAATGGGGCCGAGCATGTTTTTTTCCCAAGGCTGTACTACAAGGGAACGGGGATCTGGGGTGTTGATGTTGGACACCTGCGAAAGGGGGGCCATGGTTCCGTAGTATTCTACCTTTACGCTGTCAAGCATCTGCGGATTGGCTTTGCCGGCACGGATCTTTGACAATTCGCGCTCAAGGTGTGCTATGGCTTTTCCCATCTTTTCCTTGGTTTCCTCAAGAATAAAATCAAGTTCTTCACTCATGGTCTTAGGTTTTTTTGGTTGGTTTTTACTTGCGGTTGCTGCAAATTTAAAAAAATAGTGAATAAAAGCCCCTTGTCGCGCCTGTTTTTTGCAGCTGCGGCCTGTTTTTGAAAAAAACCACCCGGCCCTATCGGGTGCTCACTAAAGTACCCTTTTTTTGTTTGTCGACCAGGATGTTATAAAGGATCCCTTTTTCGTTGACATTGAAAACAATGATGGGGATGTTGTTTTCCTTGCAAAGGGTAAAGGCGGTAAGGTCCATTATTCTCAGGTTTTTGCTGTAGGCCTCATCAAAGGTGAGGTGGTCGAACTTTTCCGCTGCCGGGTCTTTTTCCGGGTCGGCAGTGTAAATTCCGTCAACCCGGGTGCCTTTCAGGATCACATCTGCACTGATTTCCACTGCCCGGAGGGCTGCAGCCGAATCGGTGGTGAAAAAGGGATTGCCGGTACCTCCCGCCATAATCACCACATACCCGTTTCGAAGGTAATCAAGGGCGGTTTCCCGGGTCATTTTTTGGCAAAGGCCGTCAACAGGAATGCCTGACAGCACAATGGCTTTGATCTCTGCAGATTCCAAAGCCGATTGCAAAGCCATGCTGTTGATGATGGTGGCCAGCATGCCCATGTAATCGCCCTGAACCCGGTCGAAGCCTTTTCCGCTGCCCTGTAATCCACGGAAAATATTGCCTCCGCCCAAAACCACTCCGGTTTCGATATTTTTTTCCACAATGCTTTTTATTTCACGGGCATAAGTATTCAATGACCCGGGGTCAATGCCCAGCCCTGAACCCCCTGCCAGGGATTCCCCGCTCAGCTTCAGTAATATTCTTTTGTAATTTGCCATGTTCTGCCTTCGTAAGTTACCACTACTGCAAGTTTAAGGGATTTTTTTTTAACGGAGGCAAAAGTTAGGGTATAAAAAAAGGAGGCCCGTTATGGAACCTCCTTCAAAAATGAGTTTAATGCCGTTGCTTATGCCAGCGAAAGCCTTTTGAACTCAACCACCGTAAGGTCATTGTCGGCTTCTTTAAGCAGCTGACCAACGGTTTTTTTCGACTCCATGATGGATTCCTGGTTAAGCAGGGTGCTTTCTTTGAAAAACTTATTGAGTTTTCCGGCGGCAATTTTTTCAAGCAATTCTTCGGGCTTTCCTTCCTGTCTTGCCTGGTCCTTACCGATCTCGATTTCTTTTTCGATGATTTTGGGATCTACATCGTCCTTGTCAATGGCTACCGGAGACATGGCAGCAATTTGCATTACGATGTCCTTTCCGACTTTGTCAATATTGTCAAGATCGGATTTGTTGAGGGCGGCAATGGCAGCAATTTTGTTTCCCTGGTGCACATAAGCAAATGCTTTGGCTCCCTTTACGGTTTCATACTCTGAAAGTTCGAGTTTTTCACCGGTTTTGCCGACCATGTCCACCACGTTTTCTTCTACGGTGCGGCCGTTCATATCGGCTTTTTTCAGTTCCTCCAGGGAAGCGATGTCTTTTTCTATTGCAAGATCCAGGATGCTTTTGGTAAAATCGATCACCTCCTGATTTTTTGCCACAAAGTCGGTTTCGGAGTTGAGCATAACGGCGAATGCTTTGGTGGCATCGGCATTGGTTTTTGCCAGTACCACGCCTTCGCTTGCTACTCTTTCAGCCCGGGCGCTGGCCAGCTTCTGGCCTTTTTTGCGCAGGATGTCGGTGGCTTTTTCAAAATCGCCTTCAGCTTCCACCAGTGCTTTTTTGCAGTCCATCATGCCTGCACCGGTTTTTTGACGTAACTTATTAACTTCAGCTGCGGTTATTTTTGACATAATTATTTTTCAATTTTGGGTTAACGGTTTATTTTCTTGGTCTTTTGCCGGCAGGTCTTTTACCCGGGGCGGGCTTGGAAGGAGAATCGGAATCGCCTTCTTCATCACCAATCCTGACTCTTTTGGCCCCTTTCACTTTTCTTACCTTCTCCTGGTCTTCTTCCTCTTCCACTCCTTCCAGGGATTTGGCTTTTTTGGCTTCCTGCTCTTCTCTTTCCCTCTCTTCCTCTTCTTCAACGGCTTTGTCTTTTTCCATCTTCCTTTCGGCAAGTCCTTCCTGAATGGCTTCAACCATAAGTTTCACAATCATGTGAATGGACTTGGAAGCGTCGTCGTTGGCCGGGATTGGGAAATCCACATCCTGAGGGTTGGCATTGGTGTCAACAATGGCAAAAGTGGGAATGTTGAGCTTTTTAGCTTCTGCAACGGCAATGTGCTCTTTGCAGATGTCAACGATAAAAATGGCAGCAGGCAACCTGTTAAGGTCGGAAATGCTTCCAAGTTGTCTTTCCAGCTTAGCCCTTTCACGCAAAATATGAAGGCGCTCCCTTTTTGACATGTTGTCGAAAGTGCCGTCGGTGGCCATTTTATCAATGGCGCTCATTTTTTTAACGGCTTTTCTGATGGTGGCAAAATTGGTGAGCATTCCACCGGGCCATCTTTCGGTAACGTAAGGCATGTTGATCTGTTTTACCAGATCGGCCACGGTGTCTTTTGCCTGCTTTTTGGTTGCCACAAACAGGATCTTTTTTCCTGAGCGGGCAATCTGCTTCAGGGCATTGGCAGCTTCATCAACCTTGGCAATGGTTTTGTTCAGGTCAATAATATGTATGCCATTTCGCTCCATGAAAATGTAAGGAGCCATGTTGGGGTTCCATTTTCTTTTCAGATGGCCGAAATGAACACCGGCGTCTAATAGTTCATTATAATTGGTTCTTGCCATGATGTAAGATAAAGTTTTGCAAAAAATAAATTTAGCGTTTGCTGAACTGGAATTTCTTCCTCGCTTTTCTTTGGCCAGGCTTCTTTCTTTCCACCATTCGCGGGTCTCTTCTCATGAGGCCTTTTTCTTTGAGCGGGGGCCTGAATTCAGCATTGATTTCTACCAGGGCTTTGGAAATGCCCAGCCGCAAGGCTTCGGCCTGCCCCTTGATACCACCACCCCTGAGGTTGACCTGTACATCATATTTGCCTTCGGTCTGGGTAATCTCGAAAGGCTGATTGACCACATACCTGAGGGTACCGGTGGGAAAATATTCTTTGTAATCTTTTTTGTTAATGGTTATCTGGCCGTTGCCGGGCTTGAGATAAACTCTGGCAACAGCGGTTTTCCTTCTTCCTGAGGTGTTGATTACTTCCATGTTTATTTGATTGAATTGAGGTTGATTTTCTGTGGTTGCTGTGCCTGGTGCGGATGTTCATTTCCGGCATAAACAAAAAGGTTGCGGAACAGATTACTGCCCAGCCTGTTTTTGGGCAACATGCCTTTAACGGCCTTTTCAACCATGGCGGTAGGTTTTTTTGTCATTAACAGTTTGGCATTGATAAACCTTTGTCCTCCCGGATATCCGGTATGTCTCACATACTCTTTCTGGTCCCACTTCTTGCCCGACAGGTTGATTTTGTCGGCATTGATGATCACCACATTGTCGCCGCAATCCACATGAGGGGTAAAGTTTGCTTTGTGCTTTCCACGAAGCATCTTTGCCACCTTTGAAGCCATTCGGCCAAGGGTCTGGTTTTCGGCATCTACAAGCACCCACTCCTTATTTGCAGTGTCCTTGTTGGCTGATACGGTTTTGTAACTTATCGTGTTCATTCTGTTGCTAATTTGCTGTACCTGATTTTTTTAAAACACAAACCCCCTTGTTTTAGAGGGGTGCAAAACTAAAATTTATTTTCGGATCCGGCAAGTTTATTAACAACAAATTGTTGATAAATTTTCCGGATTTTATGTTGGATAATAAAACGGGCTAAATTTCAGGCTGCAAAGATAAGCATAAAATTATTTCAAAAGGCATTGTTTTAGAAAAAAATACCCCCATTACGGGGAGTTTGGAAAAAGACAGAAAGTCTCATGGAAAAGTCTTCTCTTTTTTCCTGATCTGCCTTTCGGGACGCTTGCTTCCCGGGCAATTGTTTTTTCTCCCTGGGCATAAGGCCCCGAAATTTTCCATTTTATTAACATCGGGGTTAATCCGAAAAAATTAAATTTGTGTTTGTTTTTTTCCGTGACTTAAATTTTGGTTAACCCCTAAAAACTGTCCGAATGATCTCAAGATTGCTTTTCTGGATTTTGGCTTTATGGCTTGCTATCTTTTTAAATATAAACGCATCGGCACAGGACCGTTTGTCGGCCTCCGCCCGAATTTCGCTGCTTACCGCCAGTCCGGGTGAAGAGCTTTATTCTGTGTTTGGTCATAGTGCACTGAGGGTGGTGGACCCTGAAACCGGCCTTGATGAAGTTTATAATTATGGAACCTTCGATTTTGACACCCCGAACTTTTACCTGAAATTTACCAGGGGGCAGCTGCTTTATAAGCTTTCGGTTACTTCATTTGAGTACTTTCTGATGGAATACCGCTATGAAGGCCGTGCCGTTTACGAGCAGATTCTGTCGTTAACCCAGGAAGAAAAAAACAGGATTTACGATTTCCTGCTGATAAACCGGCTGCCCGAAAACCAGTATTACCTTTACGACTTTTTTTACGACAACTGTGCCACCCGTATCCGGGATATTGTTGATGATCATTTGGACCTTGACTGGGGACCGGACCCCCATCCCGGTCCTGCACGCAGCTTCAGGGATATGATTCATCCTTATGTAGCCAACATCCCATGGATCAAATTTGGCATTGATCTGGCCCTTGGAATTCCTTCCGACACAAAGGCCACACCCTGGCATTATATGTTTTTGCCCGATGAAATGTATGTGGCTTTTTCCCAGGCACAGCATGCCGACGGAAGGCCTTTGGTGAGAGGACGAACCCTGGTGCTGGAAGAAACACTGGTGCGGACTCCTCCTCCGGCCCTTACCCCTTCGCTGGTTCTGTGGGTTTTGTTTTTTGCAGGAATGCTTTCCTTTGCAAAGCCCAACCTCTCCATTTGGTTCGACCGCTTTTTCTTTAGCATTTTAGGACTGCTGGGGCTGGTCATCGCTTTTTTATGGTTTCTTTCCGACCATGCTGCAACCAACCTTAACCTGAACCTGCTCTGGACACTGCCCACCCATTTGATTTTTATTTTTAAAGCTGGTGCCCTGAAAACAGAAGGATTTACAAGGATTTATTTCCGGGTGGTGTTTTTCCTGAATCTTGCTTTTGTAACCGGATGGATTTTCATTCCCCAGGAGCTTCATGCGGCTTTTTTCCCGCTTATCCTGCTGGCCATGATCAAGGCCTTCTCCTATGGGTTTGGGCCTGTTTCAATACATTTCCCTTTCCTGAAAAAAGCAGATTGAACTTTAAAAAACTTCGTTGGTTTAATTTTTAGTATTTAAAAAACCAACAGTGACCGAAGTTTTGTTTCAACATCGTTTCCAGGCTTCCCGTGCAGGAGTATCGGAGGTGCCTACCCTGCTTTTGCTTCATGGTACAGGAGGCAATGAAGACGATATGATGTTTCTGCGGGATTATTTTGGAGAAAACTATAATTATCTGAGCCCCAGGGGTCAGGTACTCGAAAACGGAATGCCAAGGTTTTTCAGAAGACTTCGGGAAGGGGTTTTTGATCAGGAAGACCTTAAATTTCGTACTGCCCAGTTAAGGGAGTTTGTTTTAAACACCGCTTCGATCTATGGGTTCGACAAAAAGAAAATCGTTGCAGTGGGTTATTCCAATGGAGCCAATATTGCCGGCAGCTTTTTATTGTCGGGTTTTTTAGAGATTACCCATGCTGTGCTGATGCATCCCATGCTGCCATTTCAACCCAGGCCCCGTCCGGTTTTGCACGGGAAAAAGGTTTTGATCACCGCCGGCGAAAACGACCCCATTATCCCTGTTGAAAACACCAGGGCCCTTGAAAACCTCCTTAAAGAAAGCGGTGCAGAAACCACTATGTTCTGGCATCAGTCGGGACATTCCCTTACACAGGAGGAAGTGGAAAAAGCAGCTTCTTTTGTACATGCACTTGAATTTAAATAAAATATAATCAACCTATGATACAAGGAATTCATCATATCACGGCCATTTCCGGGAATATCAGTAAAAACATACGTTTTTACACCGAAATTCTTGGCCTAAGGGTTATCAAAAAAACAGTGAACTACGACAGTCCCGATACCTGGCATCTTTATTTCGGCAGTTCAGCCCAGAGGCCGGGCACTACCATTACCTTTTTCCCTTTCCCGGGGTTTTCCCGCGGAAAAAGCGGCAATGGGTCGGTTAAGGTCACGGCTTTTTCTGTTGGATCCGGGTCCATGGGTTTTTGGATGAAACGCCTGAGGGAATACCAGGTATCCTATAGGGGACCTTCCCGGAGGTTTGATGAAGAATATATTGCGTTTGAGGATTTTGACGGACTGGAGCTGGAGTTGGTGGCCAACGATAAGGACCTGAGAAGCGGGCATGCAACTCCCGGGATCAGTGAAGAAAATGCCATCAAAGGGTTTCATCACGCAGAACTGTCTTACTCTTCTGTTGAAAAAACCGCGGCATTGTTTACCGGAGTGCTTTTTCATGAACGCCTGCAGGAAGAAAGCGAAAGGCTGCGCTTGTTTTCTCACGACACCCTGCCCGGCAATTTTATTGATATTGTTGGCAGGCCCTCCCTTCCGGCCCAGCAGCAGGGAGCAGGAACCGTCCACCATCTGGCTCTGAACACCCCTGATGAGGATCGCCAGCAAAGCCTTGCAGAAAAACTTTCCAAAACCGGGATTTTTACTTCCGAAGTAAAAGACCGTCAGTATTTTAAATCCGTATATTTCAGGGAGCCTGGGGGAACCCTGCTGGAAATAGCTACCGAGGGACCTGGCTTCCTTGTTGATGAAACAACCGAAACCCTTGGGCGACACCTGAAACTACCACCCTGGATGGAAAGCCGGAGGGAAGAAATTGAAAACCTTTTGCCTGCCATTGATTGATAAAAAGCCAAAAGCCGCCCCTCAGAAAAGAAGGGCGGCTTTTGTTTGTGTTACTGATCAGTTTGCTGCTTATTGCATAATGATCAGTTTGTTGAGGTAGGACTTATCCCTGGTTTCAAGGCGATAGAAGTACATTCCTTTGGGCAATCCATCAGCCCTGAACTTGATTTCCATGGGCTGATTGGCTTCAACATAACCTTCAAAAAGAACTGCTACTTTTTCGCCGATCAGGTTATAGATGTCCAGTTTAACATGAGAACCTTCTCTCAACTCGAAGAATATGGTGCTTTCATACTGCATCGGGTTGGGGAAGATCCTCATGGTTACCTGTTCGTCTCCCTGGTTTATCAGATTGTCGTCGATTCCGGTAAAAAAGTCAGCTTCCGGAATATTAATTTCGTCGACTACCTGGCAGCCATAGTAATCCGTAACAGTAACTGAATATAATCCAGGACCTTCCACTTCAATGGTTTGTGAAGTTTTACCGTTTTCCCACAGGTATTCATAGGCAGGGGATCCTCCTGAAGCATAAACCGTTGCTTCAAAAGGTATGGATTTGTTATCGTTGTAAATAACGATCTCTGCCTGTAGTGGCTCTTCGGGTCCTTCTATTTCAACGCATTGAGTGAACACACATCCGTTTTGGTCTGTAACGGTCACCGTATAGAAACCAACCTGCAGACCAAAGTGGAGGAATCCCTGTGACTTGAGTCCATCAAGGTCTCCTTCCAGCGGATCATCAGGGCAACCGGTCAGCAGACAAGTGCTGTAAGGTCCTACTCCCCCGGTGATCACACCTGAAATGGTTCCGTCATCAGCTCCGTAACAGGTTACATGTGTTTTGGTAAGCAACACATTCAGCGGATCGGGTTCGTCAATAATTATTCCATCGAGGTATGCCACGCAACCAGCTTCATCCATTACATAAACGGTATATGTTCCTGCATACAGGTTTTCAAATACATTGCTGGCCTGATAATTTTCACCATCAATGGAATACATCAGTTCCCCATCTCCGCCTTCGGCGTAAACGATAATCTCACCGGTGGCTTCACCTGCGC